>JAZSQW010000177.1:0-5966 GCA_045538205.1 Candidatus Avigastranaerophilus sp.
CGCAAACCTAAACTACGTTGGTTCTATTACTATTGATGAAAACATTTTAGATAAAGCAACTCTTTCAGAAGGTCAAAAAGTTGATATTTTAAACATTAATAATGGCGAAAGATTTCAAACATACATAATTGCCGGAAAAAGAGGAAATAGAGATTTTTGTTTAAATGGTGCAGCTGCAAGAAAAGCACAAGTTGGTGATAAAATAATTATCTGTTCTTATGCACAAATGACTCCAGAAGAAGCAAAAACATTTAAACCAACTATTGTACAAATTGATGATAACAATAATATAATTTAATCATTATTTAAAAATCTTTGAACTTTTGTGTTCATTGATTCTTCTTTAATTTTCCAATTACCATTTTTATCCTTGCCAATTATAAAGTGTGCTGGAACTTTATAATCGCTTGTTGATGGCATTCTCATAGCAACTATTTTATAATCATCTCCCTGTGGAAAAATTTTAACATTTAAATATTTATTTTTATATTGTCTTAAACGGGCAAATTTACTAGATTTTTTTGCTTCTATTTTATATTTTTCTAACGGAATATTCACAGTTTCACAAAAACCATCTGGTTTTTCAATCACCCTGACAATTTTTGCACTATCGCTATAAAAATTAAAAAAATCAGGGCTATAACTATTAGCAGCAGCCACATATTCATTGAAAAAACACTGAACATCACTGATATCATCTGCAAAAGAGAAAGAATTTACAGTAAAAAATAACATCACAACTAATAAAAAAATTTTCATAATTTCTCCAAATAAAAAAGTAGTAATCTTTCAATGAAAGATTACTACTATTTTTTATTCAACTATGAATTTATTCAATTGTATAGTCGGTTAATTCTGGAGCACCAAACATGCCTTCAATTTCTTCAAGAATAGCAGATGGTTTTCTTACATTATTCTTTTCAGCAGCACGTCTTTGAGCTTCTCTATCTTTTTCTTCTGATGCATTTGTTAAGTGATAGAAACCAGTACCAGCAGGAATTAATCTACCGATGATAACGTTTTCTTTCAAACCTCTTAACAAGTCACGTTTTCCTTCCACAGCAGCTTCTGTAAGAATTCTTGTTGTTTCTTGGAAAGATGCAGCAGAGATAAAGCTTTCAGTATTTAAACTTGCTTTTGTAATACCAAGAAGAACAGCTTCATATGTAGCTTCTTGTCCACCAGCAGCTTTAACTGCTTCATTTTCTTGTTCTACAATTTTGAACTCTAAGAATTCACCTGGAAGAAGTTTTGTATCACCAGATTCAAGAATTTTAACTTTCTTTGTCATTTGACGAACAATAACTTCAACGTGTTTATCAGCGATTTCAACACCTTGAGAACGATATACTCTTTGTACTTCATCTACTAAGTATTGTTGAGCAGCTTCAACACCATTTAATCTTATAACGTCGTGTGGGTTAAGTGGACCACCTGTTAATGCTTGACCAGCTTTTATTTCTTGGCCATTAGCAACAATGATATTTGAATCAATTGTATATTTAACTTCTTGTCTACCCAATTCACCGTTTAAGAATAAACGAGGAACATCATCTTCAATTTCAATTTCAGCAGTACCAGAATATTCTGCAACAACAGCTGAATCTTTTGGTTTTCTCGCTTCAAGTAATTCTTCTACACGAGGCAAACCTTGAACAATGTCACCAGTTTTTTGTCTTTCAAATACTAATGTAGCAATCATATCACCACGGTTAACTAATGAACCATTTGATACTTGTAACATAGTACCTGGGCTGATTAAGTATGGACGTCCTACTCTTAATGTTACTGAATTTTTATCAGTAGCAACAACAAGACCAGAAACTGTTGATACTTCTCCACCTGAAGAAATAACATTATCCATTTTAACCAAATCACCTTTTTTAACAACTGGTTTAGATTTTAGCTCTACTTTTGTTTCAGAAGACTCAGAAACTAATAATAATCTTCTAACATCTTGACTATTATCTTTAATGCTTGCAACAGCATCATTAATAGCTAATACCTGAGTTTTTGCAACTGGAGTCTTTGGTTCAATTACTTGACCATCTTTAACAAGAAGTTCAGTTTGCATAGATGCTGCCATTTTAGAAGCACCTTCAACCTCTCTTCTTACAATTAAAGTTTCAAGAACTACAATTTTCAAGTTATTATTTGCATCTAATTCTACTTGACCTTTCAAGTGGCTTAAGTATCCACCCATTTGTAAAACTAAACTTGTTCTTGTTAGAACACCACCATCTAGATTTCTTACTCTTGCACCATCTTTGTATTGCAATTGAGTAACAGGAACTAGAACAATAGCTTCATCTGTAGATTCAAATTTAATTGAAACATCTTTAGTATCAATGTTAAATCTTTGAACTGGTCTAACTAAGATTTGAATTGGTTGGTTAGATATAGATTTTTCATCTAAAGTAACAACTCCCATATCTTCTTCTAAGTCATCAAGTTCAAGAGTATCTTTTTCATTATCTAAAATAGTAACAATTGAATCAACTTTTGCTTTAACTTTTGGCGCAATTTCTGTACCAGCCTTAACAACTTCACCTTCATCAACTTTTAAATCGCCAATTCCAGATAAGTTATAAATATCACCAGGTCTAATTACAACTTCGTGAATCATATCGTTAATTTCTTTAATTTCAACAATACCATCAATGTGAGCATACAAGTCTTTAACAACTTCTGTACCAGCTGTAACAAATGTACCTGATTCAACCATTTTTAAAGATGAGTCTTTATTTACTTGGTGAATTTCATCAGGAATGAAAATTAATTCACCTGGTTTTGTAATAATTTGATTTTCATCAACTTCAATGCCATTGTATCTGATTTCACCACTTGAAGGAACAGTATATTCTTCGTCAATTAACTCAGCGATAATCATACCACTTTCAACAACTGTATCAATTGGAGCTTTAACAATGTATTTTTCACCAGTTTTATCAACTGTCCAAATTTGCTCTTTCTTTGTTTGTTCAAAAGAAGCATTTGAAGCAGCAATAGAAGCTATAACGATTGTTAATTCCTTACCTTGAACAATTTTCTTAATTTTCTTACCATCGAATTTTACATCTTCAACAACAAGATTTTCGCCAAGTCTTACTTCCCCACCGTGTTCAGAAACAACATGAATTTCAGCAAGTTTTTCGCCTTCTTTTACATTTTTACCATCTTCAACAAGAACTGTTGAACCACCTGGTAAATTGTAAACATCACCACCAAGAACCCAAACAATACCATTTTTACTTGCAGTTCTTGAAACGTTTCCTTGTCTGTCTTTCTTTTCATCAGCAACAAAATCTTCAAATACGATTTCACCTGATAAATCAGAAGTAATATCCTTAGTAGCTTTTTCAGTTAAACGGCTACCATCTCCACCTGAAGCTGGTTCATAAATAGCAATTTTATCGCCTTTTTTAATTTCTTGTCCTTCATTAACAAGAAGAATAGCACCAGAAGGAATATGATATTTTTTAGATTTTGTACCTTTAATTTCCAAATCAGATTCTTGAACAGTAATAGCAACATTATCACCATGTCTTGTTCTTAAATCTCTTGTAAAGATTTTTGTTGCAACTTTACCATCGATATCAGCGATGATTTCCTTCATAGCACCAGCACCTTTGAATACACCACCAGTGTGGAAAGTTCTCATTGTTAACTGTGTACCAGGTTCACCAATAGACTGAGCTGCGATAATACCAATTGCTTCACCAATATCAACGATTTTTTGAGTTGTCATTGCCCAACCATAACATTTTTGACAAATACCATACTCAAGTTCACAAGTTAATGGAGAACGAACAAGTACTTGATGCAAATCAAGAGGTTTAATCTTTCTGATATCATCTCTATCAATAGTAGTACCTGCTGTAATAACAACATTACCTTCTTTATCTTTAATATCTTCAGCAATTGTTCTACCTAATAGTCTTTCTGCTAAAGGTGCAACTACTTTTTCACCATCAGAAATATCTGACATTAAAATACCATGTGATGTTCCACAGTCGTGGTCGCGAATAATTACGTCTTGTGCAACGTCTACTAAACGTCTTGTTAAATATCCAGAGTCAGCTGTTTTTAACGCTGTATCTACTAGACCTTTTCTTGCACCATATGAAGAAATAATATATTCAGTAACTGACAAACCTTCTTTAAAGTTAGATTTAATAGGCAAGTCAATGATTTGACCTTGTGCGTCAGCCATCAAACCTCTCATACCAACCAATTGTGATACTTGAGACAAGTTACCTCTCGCACCTGAGAACGCCATCATATATACTGGGTTTAATTTATCAAAGTTTTCAACAACTCTTGCTGTTAATTTAGAAGTAGTTTCAGACCAAGTATCGATAACTTTTGTATATCTTTCTACTTCTGTAATATCACCTTTCAAATATCTATGAGTAGATTTTTCAATTTCTCTTTCTGCTTCATTTAAAAGTTCTTTTTTATCAGCAGGAACTGAAAGGTCTGCAATAGAAATTGTTGTACCTGATTTTGTAGCATATCTGTAACCTAAGTTCTTAAGGTTATCTGCTAATGTAGCAGTTTTAGCACCACCGAACTCAAGGTATACTTGAGCTAATAATTTATTAATCGATTTTTTATTCACCTGTTCATTGATGAAATCAAACGATTTTTTTGTATTTTTACGTACTAATGTATCCATGTTATTTTCACCTTTACTTAAGTTATGATGCAAAGATTGCATTTCTTACTGTTTCATTGAAGATAATTCTTCCGACTGTTGTTTCAAGTCTTTCGCCGTGTTCATCACGAACTACGATTCTATCGTGTAATTTAATTACGCCAGTTTCGTGTGCAGCAATGGCATCTTCAAAACTGTAGAAGTATTTAAGTTGTGTATCTTCATCATCTTGATTCATAAGAGTTAGATAATACATACCTAAAACCATATCTTGTGAAGCAGCAATAATTGGTTTACCTGTTGCAGGAGCTAAAATGTTGTTTGTAGCCAACATCAACATTCTTGCTTCAGTTTGAGCTTCAATTGATAATGGTACGTGAACAGCCATTTGGTCACCGTCGAAGTCAGCGTTAAATGCTGTACATACAAGTGGGTGTAACTGGATTGCACGACCTTCTACTAATACAGGTTCAAATGCTTGAATACCTAATCTGTGAAGAGTTGGAGCACGGTTCAATAGAACTGGATGTCCATCAATTACTTCTTCCAAAATATCCCATACTACAGCTTCTGATCTTTCGATTTTCTTCTTAGCAGATTTAATATTTTGAACGAATCCTCTTTCAATTAATTTATTAACTACGAACGGTTTAAACAATTCGATAGCCATTTCTTTTGGTAAACCACATTGGTTCAATTTTAATTTTGGACCAACTACGATTACTGAACGACCAGAGTAGTCAACACGTTTACCTAATAAGTTTTGACGGAAACGACCTTGTTTACCTTCGATAATGTTGCTTAAAGATTTTAATGGTCTATTGCTTGGACCAACAACTGTTCTTCCTCTTCTACCGTTATCGATTAAAGAGTCAACGGCTTCTTGAAGCATACGTTTTTCATTTCTAACGATAATTTCAGGTGCGCCCATTTCTAACAATCTTAATAAACGATTGTTTCTGTTGATTACACGTCTGTATAAATCGTTTAAGTCAGAAGTAGCAAATCTACCACCATCTAACTGTACCATTGGTCTTAAATCTGGAGGTGTTACAGGCAACACATCCATAATCATCCAAGTTGGTTCTGTATTACTTTCAATTAAAGATTCAACTAATCTTAATCTTTTAATTAATTTAGCTTTTCTTTGA
The DNA here is from genome assembly GCA_045538205.1 of Candidatus Avigastranaerophilus sp. Lineage (GTDB taxonomy): Bacteria > Cyanobacteriota > Vampirovibrionia > Gastranaerophilales > Gastranaerophilaceae > Avigastranaerophilus. The sequence continues at coordinate 5,809 of JAZSQW010000177.1, forward strand.
ACTGAACCAGATAGACCAGATAATTCTGTTCTAATAGATTCAGCCATTTCACTAAGTGAAATTTCACCTAATAATTCTTTAATTGCTTCAGCACCAATACCTACTTTTAATTCAGATTCTTCATTTTCTAACAAGTCGGAGGCCAAGCGGTCTTAGGA
>JAZSQW010000187.1:0-2445 GCA_045538205.1 Candidatus Avigastranaerophilus sp.
ACAGGACCATTACCTGACACTTCAATTTTATGAACATCATCTTTATATTTAAATTCAAGAATAACTCCATCAGATGTTCTTTGCATATTCAACATAGAAAATGCGCCATCGATATTAAAGATATTTTTGTAGTAAATATCAATGATTTCTCTTGTAGATAATTCACCTTTTCTTTCAGCTTTTTCTTTAGCGAATGGTGCAATTCTTTGAGCTTCTTGCAATGTAATTGGATAACCTGCCTCTGTAATAATTTCAAATACAGCAGTTTTACCTGATTGAGATGTAAAGCCAAGTTTTTCATCATCTTTTCTACCAATAAGTGATGGATGAATAGGTCTATAAGCACCTTTTTGCATATCTTTCGTTTTAACTGCGCCATCTTGGTGAATACCACTTCTATGAGCCAACGCATCAGGGCCAATAAGTGGTGCTTTTTCATAAATTTTTACTTTTGACATATCAGAAACTGTCAACGCAAGCTCGTAAATTTTACCTAAATTTAATGGAACATCTACGCCTGAATTATGCAATGCAATAGCAACTTCGTACATATTTGTATTACCAGCACGTTCGCCTAAACCATTTAAAGCACATTCCAATTGAATAGCACCTGCAAAATAACTTTCAACTGTTGTTGCAGTCGCCATACCTAAATCGTTATGGTTATGAACAGAAATAATAATATCTTTTGGTAGTGCATTATAAACTTTTTCTACAAGGTCAACGAATTTTTTAGGACGAGTTCTTTCAACTGTATTAGGCAAGTTAATAATTGTAGCACCAGCTTTAACAACTTCTTGTAATGCACCAATAACAAAATCTATATTCTCATGGCAGTCACCAAAGTGTTCAACAGAGAATTGAACTTCACCACGAGGTCCAATTGTCTTTTTAGCAAACTCAACTGCTTCAATTGCTATTTTTTTAACTTCTTCCGGTGATTTATTTAATACATATTGCATATTAAATGGGCTCATTGCAATAAATGTATGAATTCTTGGCTTATTTGCAGGTTCAATAGCTTGAGCAACTTTTATGATGTCACCTTGAACTGCTCTTGCCAAACCTGATACAACAAGGTTTTCTGGCGCAATTTGAGCCAATTTAGAACAAGCCTCAAAATCCATATCAGAAGCTGCAGCAAAACCAACTTCACCCCCTTGAACACCTAATTCAATCAGATTTTTAAAAATAACTTCTTTTTCTGCAGTGTTCCAAGGTTTTTTTAATGATTGATTGCCATCACGCAATGTAATATCGTAAAAAAATGGTTGTCTTTGGTTCATTGGTTGCCTCTTTCTTGAACTCTTAATAGTGTTATTGTAAAATAAAATTGAAGAAAAGGGAAGAATTATGATTGAAAGATACTCAAGAGAAGAAATGAAAAAAATATGGGATTTAAACTCTAAATTCCAATATTATCTTGATGTAGAAATGGCTGTTTGTAAGGCTTATAACAAGTTAGGTAAAATTCCTACAGAGGCTTTAAATGACATTTTATCTAAAGCAAAATTTTCTGTTGAAAGAATTGATGAAATTGAAGCACAAGTTCATCACGATGTAATTGCTTTCCTTACTAATGTAAATGAAAATGTTGGCGAAAATTCTCACTATATTCATATGGGAATGACAAGCTCTGATGTAATTGATACTGCAATGGCATTGCAAATGCGAGATGCGGGTAAAATAATTTTAAAAGATTTAGATGAAATTTTAGCTGTAATTAAAGCTAAAGCAATTGAGCATAAAGAAACTGTTTGTATAGGTCGTTCTCACGGAATACATGCAGAACCTATGACTTTTGGCGTTAAATTATGCGGTTGGATAGATTTATTTGAAAGAAATAAACGCAACTTTGAAAAAGCTATGGAAGAAATCCAAGTTGGACAAATTTCAGGCCCTGTTGGTACTTATAGCAATATTTCACCTGAAATAGAAAAACTTACAATGGAATTTTTAGGTTTAAAACCTGCTAAGTTTTCAACACAAGTGATAGCTCGTGATATTCACGCACAATATATTCAAGCACTTTCTTTAATTGCTTGTGCTATTGAACAAATTGCAATTGAATTAAGACACCTACAACGCACAGAAGTTTTAGAGGTTGAAGAAGGCTTTAAAAAAGGTCAAAAAGGTTCAAGTGCTATGCCACATAAAAAGAACCCAATCTCAGGTGAAAATTTAAGTGGCTTAGCTCGTGTTGTTCGCTCTAATTCAATTACTGCTATGGAAAATATCGCACTTTGGCACGAAAGAGATATTTCTCATAGCTCAGCCGAAAGAATTATTTTCCCTGATTCAACAATATTGGTTGATTATATGTTGAATAGACTTTCAAATACTATCGAAAATTTGGTTGTTCACAAAGATAATATGCTAAAAAATACAAATCTTTTTGGTGGAATTGTTTTTTCTCAAAAAGTGTTGTTAAAACTTTGTGATACA
>JAZSQW010000069.1:0-11305 GCA_045538205.1 Candidatus Avigastranaerophilus sp.
TCATAACTTGTGCGAAGTTGTTGATGGTACTATTGCATTGATTGATAACCCTAATTTGACAATTGAAGAATTAATGCAACACGTTAAAGGTCCAGACTTCCCAACTGCTGCAAGTATTATTGGTGTTTCTGAAATCAGAAAGGCATATACAACAGGTAGAGGCTCTATTAAAATGTCTTCTGTTTCTACTTTTGAAGAAATTCCAGCTGGTGGTGGTCGTCAATCAAGAACTGCTATCGTTGTTACAGAAATTCCTTATCAAGTTAATAAAGCTGCTTTAATTATGAAAATAGCTGAGCTTGTTAGAGATAAGAGAATTGATGGTATTTCTGATATTCGTGATGAATCTGACCGTGATGGTATCAGAATTGTTATCGAATTAAAACGTGATGCAAAACCAGAAGTAGTTAAAAATAATTTATTCAAATATACTCAATTAACAACAACATTTGGTGTTAATATGTTGGCTTTAGTTGGTCAACAACCACGTTTAATGAACTTGCTTGAAGTATTACGTGAGTTTATTGAACACAGAGTTGAAATTATCACAAGAAGAACATTATTCTTCTTAAAGAAAGCTAAAATCAGAGCTCATATTTTAGAAGGTTTATTAATCGCTTTAGGTAGTCTTGATGAAGTTATTGAGTTGATTAAAAAATCAAAAACAGCTGATGAAGCAAGAATGGGCTTAATGAGCAGATTTGGTCTTGATGTTGAACAAGCTAATGCTATTTTAGAAATGCAATTAAGACGTTTAACAGGCTTAGAACAAGACAAAATTAAAGCTGAATATGATGATTTAAAACAAAAAATCAAAGAATATGAAGAATTACTTGCTGATAGACAAAAAGTTTTAGACGTTGTTAAAGTTGAATTGAACGAAGATAAAGAAAAATATGGTGATGAAAGAAGAACACAAATTCTTCCTGAAGCTGATGAAATGACTATTGAAGACTTAACTCCAAACGTTCCGATGGCTGTATTCATCACTCGTCAAGGATACCTAAAACGTATTTCTTTAGATGTGTTTGAACGTCAAAACCGTGCTACAAGAGGTAAAGGCGGAATTAAAACAAAAGAAGATGATGATGTAGGACACTTCTTTACAGCAATGATGCATGATAAGGTATTATTCTTCTCAAGCAAAGGTACTGTATATTGTCTAAATGTTTATGACTTCCCAGAAGGTTCAAGACAAGCTAAAGGTTTACCTATCATCAACTTATTACCACTTGATCAAGATGAGCAAATTACTGCAGTTGTTCCTGTAAATTCTCAATCTACAAACAACTACTTAATTATGCTTACTAAAAAAGGTTATATTAAGAAAATTGGTAGAGAAAACTTCGAAAATATCAGAAGAAATGGTATTATTGCTATCGGCTTAGAAGACGGCGACTCATTGAATTGGGTAAAACAAGCAAGCGATACTGATGAAGTATTTATTGCTACAAGCTGTGGTATGGCTATTAGATTCCCAATGGAAGATTTAAGACCTTTAGGCAGAAGTGCAAGAGGTGTTAACTCTATGAAATTACGTTCTTCTGATACAATTATCGGTTGTGATATAGTTGCTAAAAATTCTGATGCAGACTTATTAGTTGTTACTTCAGATGGTTTTGGTAAACGTTCTAAGATGTCAGAATTTAGAACACAAAATAGAGGTGGTATTGGTTTAATCGCTACTAAATTTAAATCTTCTGCTTCAAGATTAGTTGCATTAACTGTTGTTGAAGAAACTGATGAAATTATGGTAGTAACTCAAAACGGTATCGTATCAAGAATTAAAGCTGCTGATGTTTCTCGTCAAGGCAGACCTGCAACAGGTGTAAGAATTCAAAACTTAATGGATAACGACTCTGTAATGGCAGTTAACAAAATTGTTATTACTGAAACAAATGATTCTGTAGTAGATGCTGAAAAAGTTGAAGAAGTTATTGATGCTTCTGTTCAACAAAGATTAGATGAAGTTGGTGGCGAAGCTAATGAATAAAGTTATTTCAACAGATAAAGCACCAAAAGCAATAGGACCATATTCACAGGCTTTTTTGTGTGGTAACACTTTATATTGTTCAGGACAAATTGCTATTAATCCAGAAACAAATGTTTTTGTTGATGGAACAATAGAAGAGCAAACAACACAAGTTTTGAACAATATTGGTGGTTTGTTGGAAGCAGCAGGTTTTTCATATAATGATGTTGTTAAAACAACTTGCTTCTTAGCTGATATGGCTGATTTTGCAACATTCAATGCATTGTATGAAAAAGCATTTGTTTCAAAACCTGCTCGTTCTTGTGTAGCAGCTAAAACATTACCTAAAAATGCTTTAGTGGAAATTGAAGTTATTGCGGTTAAATAATGAGAATTGTTGTTCAAAGAGTTCAAAGAGCTTCTGTTACAATAGATAACGAATTATATAGTGAAATCAAAAAGGGCTATTTAGTCCTTTTTGGTGCTGAAAAGGACGATATTATTTCTCAGGCTGATTGGCTTAGTAATAAAGTTTCAGTTTTAAGATGTTTTCCTGATGAACAAGGTAAAATGAATTTATCAATAAAAGATATTCAAGGTGAAATGTTGATTGTTTCTCAATTTACTTTGTGTGGAGATATAAGAAAAGGTACTCGTCCAAGTTTTGACAAGGCAATGAAGCCTGATGAAGCAAATAAAATGTATGAGTATTTTATTCAAAAGGTAAAAGAACAGGGTATTCCTGTAAAAACAGGTGTGTTTGGGGCAGATATGAAAATTGATTTATTGAACGATGGCCCTGTTACTTTTGTAATTGATGCACCACAAGAAAGGTAGAAAATGGGATTTTCTTTTCTTCATATAGCAGATATTCATTTAGGTAGACAATTTTCTGGTCTATCAAAATATTCTTGTGATGAAAAAGTAAAGTCTTTGTATAAAAAAGGTGTTGAACAAGCTTTTAATAATTTTATAAATTTTGCTATTGATAAGAAGGTTGAATTTGTTTTAATTGCAGGTGATACATTTGATTCATCAGAACAAGACTTTGAGTCGAAATTGGTTTTAAAATCAGGCTTGATAAAATTGCAAAATGCTGGGATAAAAGCATTTTTAATATGTGGAAATCACGATCCTTTAATTTCATATAATAAAGCGACTTTTAATTTTGATGAAAATTCTGATATTAAGATTGTTGGATTAAATTCGCCTGTTAAAACAACTTTTAAGCTTGATGACTATGCACAAGTTCACGCTATTAGTTTTGAAAATAATGAGTTTAGACAAAATCCTGCAGAGTTGTTGCCACAATTAAGTATTGAAGATAAAAAATTATTTAATATTGGTTTAATTCATTGTGATTTGAATGCTGATAAAAGTAGTGTTTATGCACCTTGCTCTGTTAGTGATTTAAAGGCTTTAAATTATAACTATTGGGCTTTAGGTCATATTCATTTGCCAAATAGTTTTGATGAAAATATTTTCTATTCCGGAACTTTGCAAGGTAGAAATACAAAAGAGACAGGTTTGCACGGTTTTAGATATGTTCAAGTAGAAAATTGTAAAATTATAAGTAATGAATTTATCAATTGTGATGTTATTAGATATGAGGATATTGATGTTGATTTATCTGAAATATTTGATATAACATCTGTTTATAACAAAATAGTTGAAGAAATTGAAAATAAAATCGAAGTAAATGATATTGAGTTATCTCTTGTAAGAATTACTTTGACTGGTAATGTAAAATATATTGATGAAATAAATGATACTTTCTATTCTTCTGTTTCAGAAAGGATAAAAGAAGAATTTAATCAAAAAATTTATGTGTCTAATTTTTATAACAAATTAATAGCAAAAGTTGATGAGCAACTTTTGAAAGAAGATGACGGCATAGTTGGTGAAATTTATAATGTTTTGCAACAAGATGATAATATTGATTTTTCTTTCGCAAAAGTGCAAAAACAATTAAAATCAATAATTTCTGATTGTGATTTTGATGAGTATGAGTTTGAAAATTTAAAGGCAGAGATAATTTCAGAGTCAAAAGAAAAATGTTTGAATATCTGTAATATTGTTTATAACAATGAGAATAGTGAGGTTATTGATGAATAAATTTATCGTTAATAATATTCTTATTGAAAAAAGTGAAAAAGATATTCAAACAGGAAAAACTTATGAATTTTCAAATGGTTTTAATTTGATTTGTGGGAATAATGAAGCTGGTAAAAGTTCTATTATGAATTTTTTAAGAGAAAGTTTTTTCTTAGAAAAGGGAACAGAAACGGGTAAAATATTTTTTCAAATAAAAGAAAAAGGTGAAGATAAAAAATATAGAGCTGATATTAAATCAAATGCTAAAAAGCCAAGTGAAAGATGTTTGTTGTTTGATGAAGAAAATAATTCTGTTAGTTACAGTTTTGTAGAAGAATATATCAAACAAAATTATTTTAAAGCTGGTTTTACTATTAATTTAGATGATTTGAATTCATTGCAACAAAATAAAGTAGATTTAGTAAATGTAATTAAAGATCCATTTAATGATAAATTAGGAGCTTGTTTACTTCCTTCAAAGGCAGAAATAGATAATTATCTTGGTGTTGATTTAAAACCTAAAAAGGAATTAAAGGATTTAATAGCAAAAGTTAAAAATATAAATTCTCAAATTATTGAGCTATCTCAAAAAGAGGGTGAATATAATTCTGTTATTGAAAAATTAAATGCATTGAATACTGAAATTGATGAATTTAAAAAGGTTATTAATTATTTAAATATTTTTGAGAAATTAAATAAATTAAGAGAAGAAATAACAGCAAAAAAAGAAGATTTAGAAACTCAAGAAAAATCTTTTAATAAAAAATTATTTGAAAACAAAGAAAAATCAGTTCTTTTGTTCAATGATGCTGTAAAATACAAATCTAATTTGTCTATCAAGGATAAAAAAGAGCAAGAAATACAACTTGAAATGGAAAAAATTAAAGATAAATTTTCTTGTTTAGTGAATCAGTTTGGCATTGTTTTAGCTGAAAATGATATTCAAAATATTATTATTGAAAATGATAAAAATTATAGAATTAATGAGTTAATCGAGATTAATAAAGAATTATTGTTTGATATAAAAGCAAAGACTGAATATAAAAAGACATATCAAAATGAAATTTCTCAATTACAAAATCTTCCTGCAGTTATTGATGATGTTGCAAAATTAAAAGATTTAAAAGATAAAATTGAGCAAAGTTCTAAATCTATAAATTTCTTGCGTGATGAAATAGAAAAAATAGATAAAAATATAATTGCAAGCAAATCTAATAAAATTAATATTCCAGTGATAATTTCTATGAGTATTATGTTTGTTTTTGCTATTGTTGCTACTGTTTTTGTAATGATAAATAAAATTGATAATGCTTATATCATAGCTGTAATTGGTGCTGTTTTGTTTATTTCAAATTGTATATTTTTAAATTTGAATAAAAGTAAAAATAATTATGAAGAAGAAAAAATAAGAAAAGAAGAATTAAAAGATAAAATTTTACTTGATTTAAAACAAGAAATTGGTAAGTTTTATCCGAATGTTGATTTTAATTTTATTAATCAAATTGAAGCAATAAACTATTCTCTAAATACATTGTTATCAAAGAAAAATTTGTTAATTCAAGTGGGAAATGAATTGTCTGAATTAAATAAACAATTAGCCCAAAATCAACAAGAAATAGAAGCTTTAAAAATTGAACAATTTAAGAATATTTCTGATGATAAATATTTAGAAATTATTAGTGTTGTTGCATTAATAAAAGAAGAAATAAAAAATCGTGATGAATTAAAAAATGAAATAAATATTATTGAAAAAGAAAATTCAACGGTTTTAGATAATTTTAAAGATTTTGTTCTGAAAAATGATTTAACAATTCCGTTGTCTTTTGATTTTGATGAAAATATTAAATTTTTAAACGAACATCAAGAAAAAAATAATGAAACAAAAAGTAAAATTGATTATTTAACTGATGATATAGAAAAGAAAGAAAAAGAAATTCAGGAAATAATTCAAAAAGAAGCTGAATTATTGAATAAAGTTAATGTTGTTATAGAGGAAGATATAACAAAACAAATAGAAAAAATTGAAGCGGAAAGAAATCAAAAAGAAGAACAAAGACAAGAACTTCAAGTTGAAAAATCTAAGTTGGAAGCATTTGAAGGTATTGCAGATAGGAAAATAGAAAAAAATCTTTTGCTTGATGAATACAGACAAATAGTTAAAAAGTTAATAGTTAATAAATTATCATTAGATTTAGTTGAAATTGCAAAAGGTAATTTCAATCAAACTCAACCTGATTTGGTTAACGCCCAAAAATATTTATCTATTTTGACAGGTGGTAAATATTCAAAAATTAATTTGGAATTGCAAGAAATATCAAATGAAGATAATTCTTTAATAAAGAAATGGGATATTCTATCAAGAGGAACAAAAGAACAATTATATTTGGCTTTGCGACTTGGCTATGCTTCTAATTATTCAACAAAAAACAATAAACCAAGTTTGCCTTTGATTATAGATGATGCATTTGTAAATTTTGATGTTCTACGAACAAAAAATGCACTGTCTTGTTTGGCTGAATTTTCTAAAACAAATCAAGTAATGTTTTTTACTTGTCATACAGAACAATTGCAAAAGTTGTTAAAAGAGTTGCAAATAGCAGATGTGAATATTTTAACCCTCTAAGTTTTGTTTTAGGTTTTTTAATCTAAAATCAACATTTTTTTGACAGTTTTTAGTTCTTAATGTATCGGTAATAATATTAAATTCTATATCTGCTAATCTATTATTAACTTTTTTAGGTTTTCCATTATTTGAAAAATTTGGTCCGAAATTTATTGGATTGATTCCCATTTTTGTTTTCCTTCGTGTAGTAAAATGATTAATCTTGTTTTTCCATATATAGTAATAAAGAATTTTTCGCTTCAATTTTTGCTAAAATGTTAACAACCATTACGAAAATGTTATAATATTAACTAAATAGAGGTAAATTATGAACTTGAAAGAAATAATACAAACAGCCAAAGGGACTGAGTTAGCTGATTTAGTTATAAAAAATGTAAATATAATAAATGTGTTATCAGAAGAAATATATATTTCTGATGTCGCTATTAAAAATGGTATTATAGTTGGTTTGGGAACTGATTATAAAGGTTTGAAAGAAATAGATGGCACGGGTAAATATTTATCCCCATCTTTTATTGATGGACATGTGCATATAGAAAGTTCTATGCTTACTCCTGTTGAATTTGCAAAGATGGTTTTGCCGGCTGGTACAACAACAGTTATATCTGATCCTCATGAAATTTCAAATGTTATTGGTTTGCACGGAATTAGTTTTATGAGAGAGGCTTCAAAAAATTTACCTTTGAATGTTTATATGATGTTGCCTTCTTGTGTGCCTGCTTCACCTTATGAAACATCAGGTTTTGAGTTGAACAGTTTAGATTTATCTTTATTAATAGAAAGTCCTTGGGTTTTAGGTATCGCTGAAATGATGAATTTCCCTGGCGTTGTTAATATGGATTCTGATGTGCTTTCTAAAATAAAATTAGGTTTGGATAAACAAAAGAGAATAGATGGACATGCCCCTTATTTATCAGGTAAAGATTTATGTGCTTATGTTGCCTCAGGTGTGGCATCTGATCATGAATGTACAAATCCTGATGAAGCTATGGAAAAATTACGTTTAGGTATGTACTTGATGATTAGAGAAGGTAGCGCTGCAAGAGATTTAGATGCGTTAATGCCATTCTTAAAATTAGCTCCAACAAGAAAATGTATTTTTGTTACTGATGATAGATATCCATCTGCCTTAAAAGAACATATTAATATTATGGTTAAACGCTGTGTTGATAATGGGGTTGATGTAATTAAAGCTATTCAAATGGCAAGTATAAATACAGCTGAATATTTTGGGTTGAAAAATCTTGGTGCAATTGCACCTAATTATAAAGCTGATCTATTATTGTTTGATAATTTAAAAGATTTTAAACCAAGTATTGTTATTAAAGATGGAAATATCGTTGCTGAAAATGGTGAAATGGTTGTTGATATAGAAAAACCACAAATTTCATCATTGCGTGGTACTGTAAATATTCGTTGGCTTGACCCTGAAGATATTAAAATTATTGCTAAATCAGATAAAGTTAAAGCCATAAATGTAAAAGATACTCAACTTGTTACTACAAGTAGTGTTGAAAAAATTAATATTGTTGATGGTTATGCTGAAAGCAATATTGAAGAAGATGTGTTGAAAATATTAGTTATAGAACGTCATAAAGCAAGTGGTGCTATTGGTAAAGGTTTTGTTAAAGGATTTGGATTGAAATCTGGTGCGATTGCTTCAACTGTTGCTCACGATTCTCATAATATGATTGTTATTGGTACTAATGACGCTGATATGATGAAAGCGATTAAAGAACTTGTAAAATCTCAAGGTGGTAAGGTTGTTGTTAATAATGGCGAAGTTATTGCAAAATTAGAACTCCCTATTGCAGGTTTAATGTCTAATGAAACAGCTGATGTTGTTCTAAAAAAAGATGAGGAGCTTAAAAAGGCTGAAGAAATACTTGGTTGCACTTTAAAAGAACCATTTATGACAATGGCATTTTTATCTTTATCTGTTATTCCTGAAATTAAACTTACAGATAAAGGTTTAATGGACGTTGTGAATTGCGAGTTTACTGATTTGTTTGTATAGCTTAAACTCTTTATGAAGGTAAATAGCCTGAGTAAACTAAACTTGCAAAATCTTCAAAGTAACTAATTTGAGTTGCGCTTCCTGTTGGAATATAAACTTTGAACTGGTGTTTTACTGGAATATTTAGCGCATTAGCGATTGCTGCTTGTATAACATCTCCGTGTGTTATAATTATCAATCTCTTGTTTAAGTTGCTCTCAATTATTTTATTAATTGTTTCTGCAATTCGATTATTTAGTTCTAAGATTGTTTCGCCACCTTCGGTTTTATAATTTTCAGGATCTTTATGATAGGCATCTAAAGTATGTGGGTATTTTTCTTCGATTTCTTTGTAAGATAACCCACTCCAAATGCCCATTTTACGGCTTTCTAAACCTTCTATTATTTCGAATTTTTGACCGCAAGCTTGCGCTAAAATTCTTGCGCTTTGTGTTGTTCTTAAAGCTGAGCTTGCATATATTTTGTCTACTTTTAATCCTTTGTTTTTTATCCAGTTAGAAATATTTTCCATTTCGGTTTTTCCGTTTATATTTATGGCTGGATATGTTTCATCATCAAACAAACGATTTTCTTCTGTATTAATAGTAGCGCCGTGGCGTATAAAAGTTATTTTACATTTCCTCTTAAATAAAAGCATTATATCATTCCTTCTGTGGTAATAATATAATGCCTTATTTTTTATAAAAGTAAACGTTTTATTCTTCTTTTGTTGTTTCTATTTGTTTTTTGTTGTGAAGAATTGAAGAGATAAATGCTGCAGTTACAATAATTAAACCTGTACCACCAGTTATAACTTCTGGTATTTCCATTCTTGTACTGATGTACATAATTATTGCAAGGAAACCAATTGCCCAATGTGCGCCATGTTCTAAGAAACGGTATTGTTTTAATGTTTTCATATCAACCATAAATATTGTTAAAGAACGAACAAACATAGCACCGATAGCTAAACCAATTGAAATAATTATGATATCTTTGCTTATGGCAAATGCGCCTAAAACACCATCTAAAGAGAATGACGCATCAATAAGTTCTAAATATAAGAAGCCAATAAATCCGATTTTAGCAGCTCCGCCCATCATTGCAGCTTTTCTTTCAGCAATACATTCTAATAAGTTGCTAATGCTATCAATTACTAAGTATAGAACAATACCTGTAAATCCTGCCATTAATACTGCTACTTTTTGTTCTTCAGGAATGAAATTTTGCAAAATCATTAAAGATATTAAAGCAATAACAACATCTATATATTTAACGCAATTTAATTTTTGTAATGGTTGCTCTAAACAACAAACCCAATGGCATTCTTTATCTTTATTGAAGAAATAAGATAAGAAAATCATCATTAAGAAAGCACCACCAAATGTAACTAATGGAGCGTGAACTAAGTGTAGGTAGTGGGCATATTTATCAACATCATATAAAGCTAATTTTGCCACGCCAATAACTGTCAAGCCGGAGAATGCTGCAACAACTAAGATAGGGAATAAAAATCTCATACCAAATACTGCTATTGCAATACCCCAAGTTAAAAATCTATGACGCCATTTTTCGTCCATTTTTTCTAACTTCATTGCATTTATTACTGCGTTATCAAAAGATAATGTTACTTCTAAAATTGATAAGAAGATAACAATAAATAATGCTAAAAAGCCACTTCCTGGGTGAGAATGTTCTGCCCATAAATAACCAATAATTAAACCTATTATAGTAACTAAAAATGATCCTCTAAAATATTTTAACATTTCATGTTTCCTTTTATCTTATTTCTTTGAAATTAATTATATAAAAAAAATAGAGCAAAGAAGTCATCTCTTTACTCTATTTTTAAATTATGTGTTGTTTAAGAATTGTCTTGAAATTCTTTTCGCTCGAGACAGTCGTTCGTTCGGCTTCGCCTCAACTCCACTCTACGCAAAATATCTTGAAATTCTTTTCGCTCGAGACAGTCGTTCGTTCGCTATCGCTGTCCTCACTATGTCTCTCGCTAACCAAGTTGTACTTGTACAGAATTTCGCTTTCTTAATTTTGCTTCACGCCTTCAAGTCATTCGCTTTGTTTTGCTATTCGCAAAACTGTCGCTCATTATTTCGGCGCTACTTCGAGTTCGTTCGGCTTCGCCTCAACTCCACTCTACGCAAAATTAATCTTGAGCGTGACCAGCTGTACCAAGAACGTCAACCATTTTGTGTTTAACCATTTCTTTAACAGCAGTTCTGCCAGGTCCCATATATTCACGTGGGTCAAATTTTTCTGGGTGTTCTGTAAAGAATTCTCTGATAGTTGAAGTCATTGCTAATCTTAAGTCTGTATCGATATTGATTTTAGCAACGCCGTGTTGTGAAGCATATTTTAACATATCTTCTGGAACACCTTGAGCATTTGGTAATTTACCACCATATTGATTACATTTAGCAACGAATTCAGCAGGAACTGAAGAAGAACCGTGTAATACGATTGGGTAGTCACCAAAACCAGCTTCTTTTAATGCATCTTTAATTTCTTTTAATCTATCGAAGTCTAATTTAGCTTCACCAGCAAATTTATAAGCACCGTGTGATGTACCAATAGCAATAGCTAAAGAGTCACAACCTGTTTG
>JAZSQW010000061.1:0-7531 GCA_045538205.1 Candidatus Avigastranaerophilus sp.
CCATAACCGCCATTTTGTTTGTGAATGGCAATTATTCTATTATCCATTTTTGCGTATTCATCTATGATTTGTGGACAATTATCTTTTCCCCCATCATCAATTAAAATTATTTCAAGGTCTTTAAGTGTTTGATTTAAAATACTGTCGATTGCTTCTTTTAAGTATTTTTCAACCCCATAAATTGGAACAATTATTGAAACTTTTGCCACTATCCTATCTCCATAATCTTTTTGCCAAATAATGTTACACTCGCACGTGATGAGTTTATGCGAACAGAAAATAATTTTCTTCTTGCACTTGATGTCTTTTCTTCTTCAATTAATTTTTCTATATATTCTCTAAATTGTTTTTTGTTTGAAATTAATAATTCTATTTTTTTCTTTCCAAATTTTTTATAGAATTTCGAATCTAATTCATTTTCCTCATAATATTCTTTAAATGTGTTAGAAAATACTTCTATAAATGAATCTCTGTGTTTTTCATCAATTCTTTTTAAATTCCACATATATGCTTTATATTGTTTGATTAATTTATGAGTATTTACGTGTTTTTTAATTTTTAGATTGTTGTTTAAAAAATTAGTTATTTCATCATATTCATTACAAATAATAAAAATTTTATCTTTTGATTGTACAGATGAATTTTCATTGTCTTGGCGATAATATAAATATGCTTTATTCGTTAATATTATTTTATTTGCTAATGTCAATGCTTTGAAAGAAAAAGAAGTATCTTGATAGCTTGCGCCAGGTGTTTCTAAAAAACGAATTTTGTTATTATTTAAAAAATCTCTTTTATAAATAGCGCTCCAAATACTTGGTTGCATTTTTAATAGCTTTGGATAATCTTTTACTGTAATAACTTTGTTTGAACGAATTTTAGAAATTTTACCTGCTTTTCTTTTTTGTTTTGTTGATGTTACATAATAGAAATAATCTGATTTTACAATTTCTGCATCATCTTTTGTTGCAATTTCATATAAATTAGCAAACATTTCTTCTTTTATAAAGTCGTCAGATTCTACAATCCCAATATAATCCCCAGTTGCTTCCTCTAACCCCATATTCATCGAAGCACCATAGCCTGAGTTTTCTTTATTAATAACTTTAATTCTATTATCTTTTAAGCTATATGCTTTTAGTATTTCTGCGCAAGAGTCTGTTGAACCGTCATTTATACAAATAATTTCGATATCTTTTAATGTTTGGTTAATTACGCTATCTAAGCACTCTTTTAGATATTTCTCTACATTGTATATTGGTATTAAAATTGATATTTTAGGCATTCTTTTCTTCCCATTTATATGCGGTTTTGATACTATATTCGATGTTTTTTTGTGGTGTCCAATTTAAAATTTCTTTTGCTTTTTTGTTGTCTGCAACTAAACTTGCAGGATCACCTTCTCTTTTTGGCATTAATTTAACGTCAATATTTTTTTTAGTTACGTCTTTGCAAATGTTGAACACTTCTTTAACTGTGTTGCCATTGTTTGTTCCAAGATTAAAAAAGTTTGTTTCTCCACCGTTATTTAAATATTCAAGTGATAATAAATGTGCGTTAACTAAATCTTCAATATTTATGTAATCTCTTACGCAAGTACCATCTTTTGTATCGTAATCATCACCATACATTTCAAATGTTTTGCCTGATGAAAAAGTTGATTTTAATATGTTTGGAATTAAGTGTGTTTCAGGCTCGTGCCACTCACCTACAATTGTTTCGCTATCAGCACCTGCAACATTGAAATATCTTAGTCTAACTGATTTTAAGTTGTAGGCTTTGTCATAGTCGTCCATTATTTTTTCTATCATTAATTTTGTTTGTCCGTATGGGTTTATAGGACATTGTGGGTGTTCTTCATCAATTGGTATGTATTTTGGTTCGCCATATGTAGCTGCAGTTGATGAAAATACGATTTTTTTAACGTTGTGTTTTAGCATTGTTGATAAAAGATTTAGTGTTCCACAAACGTTGTTAATGTAATATTTTTCAGGATTCTTAACAGATTCGCCAACTTGTGAAAATGCCGCGAAATGTATAACAGCATTAATTTTGTTGTTTTTAAATAATGATTCTAAATCATCTTTATTTAATAAATCACCTTGAAGGAATTTTAAATTGCCATATTTTGATAGGTTTTCTACCGTTTCAATGTGTCCTGTTGATAAGTTATCAAAAATAATTACATTTTTGCCTTGTTTTAATAATGCTAACGCACAATGACTACCAATATATCCTGCACCACCAGTGATTAAAATCATTTACAAATCTCCTCAAATAATTCGATTGCTCGGAGAATTGCTTTATCCATATCGTAATATTTGTAGTCTCCTAATCTTCCTAAGAAGTATACATTATCAAGTTTTTCTGCCTTTTCAAGATATTTTTTGTATAATTTAGAACTTTCATCGTTTGGGATAGGATAATATCTTTCATTTTTACCAAGTTCGAAAAATTCTGAATATTCTTTTGCAATTACTGTTTTATTTGACTTATCTTGTAGATAATGTTTGTATTCATGAATTCTTGTAAAATCGTAGTTACAAGGGTAATTCACAACAGAGTTAGATTGATAAAATTCTCTATCATATTCTTCTAATTTAAAGTTCACGCTACGGTATGGTAATTGTCCAAGTTCGTAATTGAAAAATTCGTCAATTGGTCCAGTATAAAAAATTCTTTTAAAATTATTTGAATCAAGTTTTTTGTAGTCGGTATTTAATTTTACCGTAATATTTTTATGGTTTAACATCTTTTCTACAACTTGTGTGTAGCCTTCTAAAGGAATACCTTGATATTTGTCTTGGAAATATCTATTATCTTTACTTAAATAAACAGGTACTCTTGCTGTTACTGCTCCATCTACATCATTAGGAGAAACTCCCCATTGTTTTGTTGTGTAGTGAAGAAAAACTTTTTCGTATACGTAATTAGCTAAGTATTTTAAATCTTCGTCATCTTGTTTTTGAAATTCAAGAATTGGAACTTTTTTGTTGAATTCAAAGTTATTTAGTAATTTTTCTTCTAAACGTTTTGCCATTGTTTGAGGGAAAACATCATATAAAGTGTTGAAGTTGAATGGAATTGTTGTTTCAATGCCATCAATTACGGCAATTACTTTGTGCATGTACTGGTTGAAATCTGTAAATTTTCTAATAAAATTCCAAACTTTTTCGTTAGAAGTATGAAAAATATGAGAGCCATATTTGTGTATCATAATTCCATTTTTATCTTTGTAGTCGTATGAATTTCCTGCAATATGGTCTTTTTTATCTATAACCAAAACTTTTTCGTTTAATTTTGTTGCTATTAAATTTGCTATAACAGCACCTGAAAAGCCTGCTCCAACAACAATGTTTTCTATCATATAATTTATCTCTCAACCTCGTTAATTGAAAATATATTTCAATAATATAAATTACAAAAAATAATATGTATTAACTTCATTTTTTATAATTTTATTTTTTTCGTATCTCAACAATTTATTTTTTGAACTTTTCTTTTTTTATCTATTTAGCCGTGTAGAAAATGTTCTTACTTAATTTTAACACTAACAAATTATTAATATCGTTTTATATTATTTGTCTTAATGTTTCTTTATAGTTATTTATCTTTTTATAAAAGGTTTTTTGAGTGTTTTAGCCCCAAGTTTCAAAATTGGGTTCTTCGCAAGTTAAACAGTGTAAGCCACCAGACATTTCTAAAAGGTTTTCCATTAGTAAATTTATTGAGCCTGCTCTGCCACCATATATAAAATGAGCTTTCTTTAAGTTTGGAACTTTTTCTTTAAGTTGTTCTTCAAATTTTTGTTCAAGTAATCTGTAGTCTTCTAATTCGCATTTAGATGAATTTGTTATGTATGTGATTGTTCCATCATCGTGTTTATTTACAATGGCATTCATAAAATTAGCCATTCCATCCAGTCCAAAAGTGCCACCAATTTCTATTGGAATAAATCCGTAACTTTCTAAAGTTTCCACTACATCTTTTGTAGTCACCCCTTTATTGTCTCGGCTTAGAATATCATAGTATCTTTCGGTATTCCTTTTCATTTGTGATTCTTTATCTTCAAACCCTAAATTATTTTTTACCATATCTCTACAAATTTCTTCGCTATTAACTAATATGTAAGGGTATCCGATTGGTCTTAAAAACATATCAATGTGGAATACTTGCTGAGGGACTACAAATATATTTTCTTTTTTTACATTAAAGTCTTCACTAATATCATTTTTTGCCCTATCAATATATTCTTCTTGTCTCTCTTCGAATTCTTTTTTTGTTGGCCATTGTTTGTAGCTGTCATTTTCTTCAACTTTTTGAAGTTTAAATCTGCCAATTTGGTTAAAGTTACCCAAGCAATAGTCATAATCTTTAAAGTGTTCATAGATTGCTGTGTCATCAATAACATCTTGACCCACTAAAATGTAATTTTCACCGTCAGGCTTTTTCCCTAAGTATATGTTTCCGCCTGCAAATAATGTTTTTGATTCTTTTGTTTTAATCCCTAAAATATCACCTAAATGATTATCGTATCTTGTTTTTCTTTGATTAATTGGTGTTAGTAAAAAAGTATCGCCTTGAGAATTTACAAATGTTTTGTTATCTTGTGACCATTTGTATTGTATATTATCATCAATTTTTTCCCCTTCTAAGCAGGTAAATAGTTGCTCATCTTTTTCTATTGCAACATTAAAACCTTCTTTTTTACCTATTTTTTGTAAGCTTTCAAGTACGTTTTTTTGTGCTCTATCACAATATCCAAGCATATAAATATTTTTGATGGGCGTAGCATCATAACCTTTAAAACTAATTTGTGGGGAAGAATTTATTTTCATTTTTGACCTTAAATTTATTTGTTTAAAGTTCTAACATAATTTTTTTTGCTAATTGATATTTATTAGCCCCAAGTTTCAAAATTAGGTTCTTCGCAAGTAAGACAGTGTAATCCACCACCCATTTCTAATAAGTTGTCCATCATTCCATTTGAATATTCATATTGCCCACCGTCTATGAAATGTGCTTTTCTTAAATTTGGAACTTTTTCTTTTAGTTGTGTTTCAAAAATTTGTTCTAACAATGTATAGGCTTTAAGTCCGCATTTTGATGAGTTTGTTATGTATGTTATTTTTCCATCTTTGTGTTTGTTTACAATAGCATTCATAAAGTTTGCCATTCCGTATTCACCAAAAATGCCACCAATTTCTATAGGAACAAAACCTTGTTCTTTTAAAGAAGAAACAACATCTTGTGTTTTAATATCATTGTTAACTTCTTTTATATAGTTATAATATTCGTCTGTTAATTCTTTTATTCCACATTCTGTATCTTCAAAGCCTAAGTTATTTTTTACAATATCTCTGCATATTTCTTCGCTATTAACTAATATGTAAGGGTATCCGATTGGTCTTAAAAACATATCAATATGGAAAGCTTGTTGTGGTACTACAAATATATTATCTTTTTTAACCCCAAAGTCTTCGCAAATATTATTTTTTGCTCTATCTATGTACTCGGCTTTTCTCTCTTTAAATTCTTTTTTAGTTGGTAAAACTTTGTAGTTATTGTTTTCATCTTTTTCTTGATGTTTAAATTTACTTACTTCTTCAAAACAATCAATGCCAAAATCATAATCTTTAAAGTGTTCATAGATTGCTGTGTCATCAATAACATCTTGCCCTACCAAAATGTAATTTTCTCCATTTTGTTTTTTGCCTAAGTATATGTTTCCGCCTGCAAATAATGTTTTTGCTTCTTTTGTTTTAATTCCTAAAAGATCCCCTAATTTATTTTCGTATCTTGTTACCTTTTGATGTGCAGGTGTTAATATGAACGTATCACCTTGAGAATTTATAAATGTTTTGTTATCTTGTGACCATTTGTATTGTGGTGTTCGTTGGAAGTTTTCACCATCTAAATCAGTGAGTAATTGATTATCTTTTTCTATTGAAACATTAAATCCTTCTTCTTTGCCTATTTTTTGTAAGCTTTCAAAAATGTTTTTTTGTTCTTTATCCATATATGAAAGCATATAAATATTTTTGATGGGTGTAGCATCATAACCTTTAAAACTAATTTGTGGGGAAGAATTTATTTTCATTTTTTGACCTTAAATTTATTTGTTTAAAGTTCTAACATAATTTTTTTTGCCATTAGCAAATTTTTTTTTTAGATGATTTGTATTTTTGGAGGTCATTATGAAAATAAATTCTATAAATACAAATTTTCCTATATATAAAACTTTAAATCAAAGAACTTTGGGCAATAAAGTTCAAAATGATGTTTTCGTTAAAACAGAAAAAGTGTCTTTTTCTGGAAAGAAAAAGAAAAGTAAAGAAGATATGATAAAAGATTTTGAAAAGGATATAAAAAAATATTATTTTGAAGAACCTTTTGATTTTAAAAAAATTGAAAAAGTAGTTCAAAAAACACTTCCTGGTTTAGTTGTAGATGATTTTAAGAATGCTGACCCTGAAATCTATTTTTCTCCGAATTTGAGGGGATTATTTGCGCAAACTTTTTCTTATGATGCTGAAAAACAGATTGTATCTCCAGGTGATAAGACAATGTATTTGACTGAGCCAAAAGGGATTCTACCTTCATATGCTATATATTTTTCAAAAGATATTCAAGAACGAATTAAATTGGTTGATAAAGCTTTATCTTATGTAAATAATGTTCATGAATATACACATGCACTTCAAAGTATTGACCCAGAAATGTCGTATTTTGCATCTGTTAATGAAGTTCTTAGAAAATCAACAGCGTCTAAGGAAGTAAAAGAAAATACATTTTATTTACTAAATTCTTATGCTGGTATTGTTGAGCAAAGAATTAAAAGCCGTATGATTTATCATCATGAGAATGATACTCCGTTAAATAAGAAATATTGTCAGAAAAAACCTACTTTAGATGAATTTTATGCGGATAATGGAATAAATGATGTTCGAAAATTTGCTTTAGATACTATGGATGAGTGTGCGAATGAGTTGAAAAAAACTAATCCAGAAATAGATGTAAATATGTTGAAAAACTTTGCTATTACTCATTTTAAAAGAGAAAGAGAAGCATATGAAGTCGAATTGGCTGCTGGTAGAAAAGTATTACCTTGGTTCTTTAATTCTAATGAACAATGGATTTATTCGACAAGGATTCAATTATATAGAACTTTAGAAAAATTAAAAGTGTAAAAAAAAAGAGGCATTTGCCTCTTTTTTAATATGTTTTTTCATTAATAATAAAAACTTTTATTTTTTTGTTTGCTTTTTTTATTCTTTTAACATATTTATAATCTTTTTCTGAATTTATAATTAAACAAATTGCAGGTTTCTTTTTCATAACTTTTGAATAGTACATACTTTGCCCGATGGCTTCTGCCCATTTGGGAGCGAAATCAAATTCAATTGCATATTTTTTTGTTAAACAGTCGATTCTTGTTTTATCTGGTAAAATATATTCGGTTATTCCGTTATTTTGATTGCACCATTTTTCTTGGTAGTAACGCTCTGAATTTACGTGTTTTGCTTCTACC
>JAZSQW010000130.1:0-2342 GCA_045538205.1 Candidatus Avigastranaerophilus sp.
CCTACTGAAACTTATGAAGATTTAGATGAAATGGTAAACTTATTCGCTAAAATCAGATATAAAGCAAAGGAAATGCGTAAAGAATTAGAGCTTCGTGATGCTTTAAATCTAACTTGTACTGTTTCTATTTTTGTACCAAAACCATTTACTCCGTTCCAATGGTGCAGTCAATGTGGAAGAGAAGAAGTTGGTAATAGAATAAAATATTTGTTAGAAAAAGTTAAACCAATTAAGGGTGTTAAAATCAATTATCATAATAGTTTTACTTCTAAATTAGAATGTGTTATTACTCGTGGTGATGAAAGATATAATGATTTCTTTTTAGATTTACATAAACAAGGTGTTTATTTGTCATCTTGGGATGAAAATATTGATAAAATTCAGTGGCTAAATTTAGCAATGGAAAATGGCATTGATCTTGATTATGAAGCAGAAAGACAATATTCTTTAGACGAAGAATTGCCTTGGGATATTATTGATATTGGTTTAGATAAATCTTGGTTAATTGAACAATATAATAATGCAATGCAAGCTGTTGCAATTACTCCTTGTGAGTTTGGTTGTGTTCAATGCGGGGTTTGTAAAAATTTGAAAACCCACAAGGTTATTGATAAGCCTTTTGAATACAATTCAATGCAAGAAGAAGAAAATAAAGTACAAGAACCTAAAAAATTTAGATTGAAATTTATAAAAGAAAATGAAATGAGATTTATTTCGCACTTAGATTGGCAAAATACAGTAACAAAAATGTTGTTCCGTTCAGGTTTAAAGCTTAATTTTTCACAAGGTTTTAATCCGACACCAAAGTTTGCTTTGGGTATTGCGTTGCCTATATTTGTAGAATCTCAATGTGATTTAATGGATATCGAAATTCTTGATGATATTTCTGAGGAAGAATTAATTGAAAAATTGAATGCAGTTTTACCTAAAAATATACAAATTATTCAGGCAAATAGAATAGATAAAACAGCATTGCCTATTGATATTTGGGCACAATGGGCTTTGTATTCATTTGAACCCTTGACTGAGGGGGTTTTAAAAAATGAAAAAATGGTGTATATTAAAGATAAGATATCTTCAAGTAATGAAATATTTATAGAGAAGATAAGTAAAAAAGGTATAAAAAAACTTGTAAATATTAAACAATCCATAAAATCAGTAGAGTTGGCTGAGGATAAGCTCTATATGATTTTAAAGGTAGGACAATCAGAAGAAATTCCTTCTGTTAAGCCTGAAGATGTAGTGAAACTATTCGTTTCAGATGTCGATTTTAAAATTAGGCGTATGGAATTTTATGATAAAGATATGAACAAGTTATAAAAGGTTTAAATAGAAAAGGAAAAAGTATGTCAAAAGCATTAGTAATTGCAGAAAGAGACAACATTGCCGCAGTAATAGAAAATGGTAAAATTTCTGAGTTCTACATTCAACGTGGAGATATGCTATTAAATGATGTTTATTTAGCAACTGTTGATAATATTTTACCAAGTATTGATGCAGCATTTGTAAATGTAGGTTATGACAAAATGGGCTTTTTACACGCTCATGATGCAATGGGTAAAGGTACTTTAAAAGAAAAACTTTCACCTAAACAAAAAATTATTGTTCAAGTAGTAAAAGAACCTGTTGGACACAAAGGTCCAAGAGTTTCAACATTATTAAGCCTTCCAGGTAGATTTTTAGTTTTAATGCCATATGAAGCAGGCATTAATGTAAGTAGAAAAATTACTTCTTCTAAAGAACGTGCAAGATTAAAATCTATTATTAGTTTATTAAAACCAGTTGGTTTAGGCGTAATTGTAAGAACAGAAGCAGAAGGTCAATCTGATGCAGATATTCAAGAAGATTTAGAATTATTACTTGAAAAATGGAATACAATTGTTACTGCAGCTGAATCAAGACCAGCTCCAAGTCTTTTGTATCGTGATCAAGATTTACTTTATAGAGTTATGCGTGAAGCTTGTAGCGATGATGTAGATGAAATCATTTTAGATACATCTTATGGTGTTCATAGAACACAACAAATTTTACAAAACTGGAATATGAATAAAAACATAGAAGTAAACTTCTATAAAGGTTCTGAGCCTTTATTAGTAGCTTCAGGTGTTGTAAAAGAGATTAAAGCTGCACTTCAAACAAAAGTAAACTTACCAAGTGGTGGTTATTTATATATTCAAACAACAGAAGCTTTAACTGTAATTGACGTTAACAGTGGTAAATTTGTAAGTTCAAATACACAAGTTGAAACAATTATTAAAACTAATATTGAAGCGGTTCACGAAATTGCAAGACAATTAAGACTAAGAAATATTGGTGGTATGGTAATTGTTGACTTTATCGAT
>JAZSQW010000194.1:0-9404 GCA_045538205.1 Candidatus Avigastranaerophilus sp.
TACATTAACAAGAAATGCTGTACATCCTACTGCTGAAACTCTATTTAGCATAATAAAGAAAGAGAATCCAGATACAAATTTAGGTATTGCAACAGTTTATAGAAATCTCAAAAAACTTGCAGATTTGGGTATTATAAAAAGAATAGAGGGATTAGAGGAAGCAGAACACTTTGATCATAACACCCATACACATTACCATTTTATGTGTAAAAATTGCGGAAAAGTTTTTGATATAAACGCAGATGTTACAACAGACATTATTGAAAATGTCGAGAAGCAAACAGGTTTTATCGTCGAAAATTACGATATAGCTTTTCACGGTATTTGCAAAGATTGCCAAAATGATTAAATAAGCAGACAATATAAAAATAAAAAAAAGAATGATAAATTAGTAAAAAGGAGAAACGAAATGGAAAAATATATTTGCACAGTATGTCACTACGTATACGACCCAGCAGACAACAATAATGTAGCTTTCAATGATTTGCCAGAAGATTACATTTGTCCACTATGCGGAGTTGGCAAAGAATTATTTGAAGTAGAGGAATAAATATATTCCTCTTTTTAATAGGAGAGGGAAGAATGAAATACAAACAAATAAAAGAAAATATTTTATATGCCGGAATTAATGACAATGATAGACTAATTTTTGATGAGCTAATACCATTAGACAATGGAACAACATATAATTCTTACATTATTATAGGCAGTGAAAAAACTGCTGTAATTGATACAATGTATCCAAAATTCACAAAAGAATATATTGCTTCTTTTAATGAAAATAATATAACTAAAGTTGATTACATAATTGCAAATCACGGGGAACAAGACCACACAGGAAGTATTCCTGCAATGCTTGAAAAATTTCCAAATGCAATTGTTGTAACAAACGCAACTTGTGCAGGCAATTTAAAAGAAATGCTTTTAATTCCTGATGAAAAAATTCAAATTATAAAAAATAACGAAGAATTATCATTAGGTGATAAAACATTAAAATTTATGATAGCACCTGGTGTGCATTGGCCTGATACAATGTTCACTTACATAAAAGAAGATAATATTATTTGCACTTGCGACTTTTTAGGCGCACATTATCCATTTGATAATGTTTTTGCAGAACCATCAAAAGAGCTTGAAAAAAGTGCAAAAAAATATTTTGCCGAAATTATGATGCCATTTAGTTTAGTTTGTAGAAAATATATTCAACAAATAAAAGATTTAAATGTTGATATGATTTTACCAAGTCACGGTCCAATTCATAAAGAACCAAACTATATCCTAAATTTATATGAAGATTGGGCAGGCGAAAAAGGTAAAAATTTAGTTTTACTTCCTTATGTTTCAATGTACCATTCAACCGAAGAAATGATTAATTACCTTGAAAAAGAATTAAATAAAAAAGGAATTAATACACTAAAATACGATATGGTTTGTGGAAATTTAGGTGATTTAGCAATTGCCTTAGTTGATGCAACAACAATAATTATGGGAGCTTCAATGGTATTAGCAGGACCACACCCTGCAGCTATGAATACTGCTTACTTAGCAAGTATTTTAAGACCAAAAGCAAAAATAGCTTCTTTTGTTGGCTCATATGGTTGGGGTGGTAATCTATTTGGCAAATTAGGCGAAACACTTTCTACTTTAAAAATAGATGTAATCGAACCAATTATCGTAAAGGGCAAAGCAAAAGCTGATGATTATAAAAAAATAGATGATATGGCTAATATAATTTATGAAAAACATAAAGAATTAAATTTATTATAATTATGCTATAATAAATTCATTAACGAGGTTTTTTATGGATAAACAAAAAATATTAAGCTATATTCCAACAGTAATAGAATCATCAAGCAAAGGCGATAATGCTTTTGATATCTATTCAAGAATGTTGCGTGAAAGAATTATCTTTTTAGGTGAAGAAATTGATGATGATTTAGCAAATTCAATTGTTGCTCAATTATTGATTTTAGATGCAGAAAATCCTGAAAAAGATATTATGATGTACATAAACAGCCCTGGTGGTGTAATTACAGCGGGCATGGCAATTTATGACACAATGAATCATATCAGAGCAGATGTTTGTACTATTTGTTTAGGCGAAGCTGCTTCTATGGGTTCTTTCTTATTATCAGCTGGTGCTAAAGGAAAAAGAATGGCATTGCCAAGTGCAAGAATTATGATTCACCAACCTTTAGGTGGTGCACAAGGTCAAGCTACTGATATTGAAATTGAAGCAAAAGAAATTTTAAGAATGAAAAAAGAATTAAATACTCTTTTAGCTCAACACACAGGGCAAACCGTAGAACAAATCTATAAAGATACAGAACGTGACAACTATATGTCTGCACAAGAAGCAATGGAATACGGATTAATAGATAAAGTTCTATAATTCAAAAGAAAAGAAAGTTCATAATTCAGAAAATGATAGCGTTTTTATGCTATCATTTTTTTATAGACAGGTTAACAAAGGAGTTAAGATGACTAAGAAATACAGAATCGGGGTAGATGTTGGTGGTACTAACGTAAAAGTAGCGTTAGTAGATAAAGAAGGTAGTATTGTTTTTACTGATACAGTACCAACAAGAGCAGAAATGGGATATGAATATACTATTTCTAATATGATTAAAGCTATTTCTGATGTAATGAAAGAAGCAAAAGTTACAACAGATTTAATAGAAGGTATTGGATTTGGCTTTCCTGGTCAAATCGATTGCGATAACGGTATTGTTAGATTAGCGCCAAACATTCCTGGTTGGGTAAATATTCCTATTGCAGAAATTGTTTCTAAAGAATTTGGCGTTCCAGTTAAAGTTGATAATGACGTTAGATGTGCAGCTTTGGCAGAATTAAACTATGGCGCAGGTAAAGGTGCTCAAAACTTAATTTGTATCACAGTTGGAACAGGTATTGGTTCTGGTCTAATTGTTAATGGAAAATTAGTTCGTGGTGCAAGTAACGCAGCTGGTGAGTTAGGACACATTAAATTACAAATGGAAAATGGTCCTTTATGTGGTTGTGGCGATCAAGGTTGTCTTGAAGCATTTGCTTCAGGCCCTGCAATTGTTGCTATGGCTGAAGAATACATCAAAGGTGGCAAATCAACAAAATATAGAGAGCTTGCAAAAAATGAAATCACCCCATACTATGTTTGCGAAGCTGCAAAACAAGGCGATGTTGTTGCAAAGAAAATTTTTGAAATCATTGGAACATACATTGGTATTGGTTTATCAAGTGTTGTAAATTTATTAAACCCAGAAAAAATCGTTATTGGTGGTGGAGTTGCTGATGCTGGTGATTTCTTATTCACTCCAATAAAAGATGCCATTGCAAAAAGAGCAATGCCTATTCAAGGAGCAGCTGTTCAAGTTGTTCACGCTGAATTAGGAAACACAGCTGGTGTTATAGGTGCAAGTTTATTACTTGAAAACTAAGAAGGTATTATGACTGTCTTTTTATTTTATGGACAAGAAGATTATTTAATTAATAAAGAAATCAAGAAGCTCAAAAGCGAGCTTCTTGATGCTTCTTTTATGTCTATGTCTTATAAAGTTTTTGACAACCCACCATTTGAAGAATTACTTTCTTGCCTACAAAGCGCACCTTTAATGTTTGGGAATACCTTAAGTCTTATTAATTTAGAAAAATATTTATTAAGCAACTCTTCTTTTGACGACAAACAAATTGAAGCCTTAGATTTTGCTTTAAAAAATATTAATGATGCAACTAATATAATTTTTACAGCAACTGTATCAAGAGATAAATACAAAAAACCTGATACAAGAAAAAAACTATATAAAACTATCTCCAAATATGCGCAAGTTAGAGAATTTATACAATATCCATCATACGCAAAAGAATTACCACCTATCATAACTCAAATAGCAAAAGAAAAAGATTTAACAATTAATACAGAGTCTATAACTACATTAATAGAGCAATTAGGAACAAATTTAACTTTAATAGATTCTGAAATAGAAAAACTTAAAATAGCCATTCATCCTAATAAAACAATTACTACTGATGCAATAAAAAAACATTGTTTTTCAACAGAAGATATTTTTATGTTGGCCGATTTAATTGTTCAAAGCAATAAAAATGAAATTTTAAAACAATACAATCAATTATTGGACAAAAAACAACCTGTTGAAATATTAGGCGCACTACAGAACAATTTAGCTTTTTATGTTTATGTAAAATACCACGAGAAATCAATGTCTCCACAAGAAATTGGTGCAAAACAAAACAAACACGAATTTGTAATTAAAAAGACAATTGAAAAATTAAGACCTATTTCTTTAAAAAAACTAATAGAAATAAAAGAAGAAATAACCAAAGTAGAATACAAAATAAAATCAGGTCAAACAACTTCAGGTGAAACATTATTAGAATTGGCGATGTTGAGTTAATATGAATAAAATATTAGATATAAAATATGAATACTTAAATAATTTTTTCAAAACAGCAATTGAACAAGACAAATTGTTCCATTCAATAATTTTTCACGGAAATAACATCTATATTCAATATGCAATGGCGTTAGAATTAGCAAGACAACTAAATTGCACAGGTGATAAATCAGAAGATTGCCAATGCCAAAACTGCCGTTGGATAAGAAATAACCAGCATCCTGCTGTAATGACAATATCAAAAATAAACAATAAATCAGATAGCAGTAAAACAGTAATATCAGTAAAGCAAGTTAGCGAAATTTTAGACACTCTAATCAATTCATCTAACTATCATAGATTTTTTATTTTTTGTGATGCAGATATCAAACAACTTTCAAATAAAGAAAAAGAAGAATATTCAGAATTCATTTCTACAGGTTTTAAAACACCAGAAGATACAAAAGATAAAGAAACTGATTCTAAACAATGGTGTCCTTCTGGTATAAACTACAAAATATTTGAAAGTGAAGTAGCAAATTCAATGCTTAAATCAATTGAAGAACCACCAAAAAATGTAACCTTTATTTTCCTAACAGAAAACAAAGAAGATTTAATTTCTACTATTGTTTCACGCTCACAAGCTTTCAGTATCGCAGATAACAAAAAAGAAAATTACGATTATTCTTTTTTAAAAGATTATTTCCAAGATTATCCAACCTTTAATAAAGGAAATGTATTTAAAATGGTTGATGCATTATTAAAACATCAAAGCACCAACGATTTAATGCCAAATTTCGTTATTGACAGCATTCAGGCATATTTAGCAGATATTTTAAAAGCAAATACACAAAACCCATCTTTAACAAAAATCATATTAAAAGATATAGAAAAGATGGAAGAATACAAGCATATGCTTAAATCACACGTTAAAGAAAATACAGTATATGAAGACTTATCTTTTTATTTTGCAAAAAGGTAAATCTTTTGCCCCTCAAAATCAATATTGATATAATAAAAGCAAATAAACATTGGAGAAGAAATGAAAAACACATTTAAATTATTAACATTATTAATAGCTTTTATGATGACTATAAATAGTAGTTTTGCTATTGCAACTAATAAAATTGAAAAATTAATAAACAAAGTACCTTTTAATAAAACAGCAACTATTGCTATTTCAATTCAAAATACATCAAATGGGAAAATGATTTTCGAACAAAATCAAGACAAATTATTACACCCAGCTTCTATACTTAAAATATTAACAGCATACGAAGCATATAATATTTTAGGTGAAGATTACTTATTCAGAACACAATTCTACAAAGATAACAATGATAATTTATACATAAAATTAGGTGCTGATCCATTTTTAACTTCAGCTCAAATCAAAAAAGCATTTGAAGCTTTCAAAAGTGCAAACAAAACAAAATTCAATAACTTATATATAGACGATAGTATCATCGATAAAAAAGAAATTTCACAAGGTGTAATGTGGAATGATGATTTTATGATGTATGCGCCAAAAGTTAGTGCATACAACCTTGATGATAACTTATTTAAAATAAATATAACAAAAGAAGGTGCAAACAAAACAGAAACAAAAATAAAATCTTCTTACCCTACAGGTTTAATTAGTTTTGTTCAAGCAGATAATAAAAACAATGGACTTTCTATTGAAAGATATAACTGGAACAACCCAGAATTAATAGAAATCTATGGAAACATACAAGAAAACACTCAAGTTTTAGTTCCAATAAGCAGTATGAGAAGATATTTTATCCACAATATCGAAAAAACAATAGAAGATAATAAAGTTGAAATTCAAAACACTTCTTTTGCTTCTAAATTAGTACCAGAAGATGCTACTCTACTAATAGAAATAACAAATCCTATAAAACCAACTCTACCATTAATTTTGCAAAATAGTAATAACTTAATGGCAGAAACTTTATTTAAATTGGCAGGAGGAAAGCAATATTCTTCAACTGGTTCTGATATTTTAGGAACAGAAGCATTTAATGAATTTTATAAGAAAAAAGGATTAAAAATCAATGATATAGTTATTTGTGAAGGTAGCGGTATATCAAGATACAACTTAATTTCTACAAATTGGGCAACAAATGCTTTAACTCAAATTTATAAAAATGACGATTTTAAAACAATTAAAGAATTTATAGCACAACCAGGAGATGGCAAATTAGTTAATAGATTACACGAGCTTAGAGGCGATGTATGGTTAAAAACAGGCTCATTAAATAAAGTTAGTTCTTTAGCAGGATATGTAAATTCTAAAGATGGCAATACTTACGCAGTAAGCATAATCACACAAAACTTTAAAGAAGATTCTAAAACAATAAAAGATTTTGAAGATGAAATTATTAAATTAATTTATAGTAAGTAAGATAAGAAATATAACCAATTTTAGAAATCTCCTTTGGATTTAATATATAAACAAAGGAGATTTTTTATGACAGAAAAATTTGAATTATACAAATGCAACATATGCGGAAATATAATAGAAGTAGTAAATTCAGGCGTTGGTGAATTGGTTTGTTGTTCTATGCCTATGGAACAATTACAAGAACAATCAAGTGATTCTGAAATGCAAGAAAAACACGTACCTATTGTAACAATAGAAGGCGATACAAAAACAATACGAGTTGGTTCAATTCCACACCCAATGGAAAAAGAACATTATATTGTATTTATAGAAGCCATTTCGCAAGACCAAAAATACATCAAAAGAAAATACTTAAGTCCACATGAAGAACCCAAGATGGAGCTAAAAACAAAATGTCATTACAGCCAATTCACAGCACGTGAATTATGCAACATTCACGGACTTTGGAGTGCAAAATACTTAGATTCTTAAATTAGCCTTTTAACTCAACAAGAATATCAACTAATTCAGGATCCCATTTACTTCCTGCTTCTTGTTTAATAATCTCAAGTGCTTTTTCTTTAGAAAGAGCACTTCTGTATGTTCTATCAGAAGTCATTGCACTATATGCATCAGCCAAAGCAATAATTCTTGAACCCAATGGAATACTTTGACCTTTTAAACCTTCTGGTTCACCTTGACCGTCCCAACGTTCTTTATGATAATTAATATAAGGAACAACTTCTGATAAGAAATTAATACTCATTAAAATACTAACCCCAACATTAGGATGATTTTGCATTTGTTCCCAATCTGCTTCTGATAAAGCTTCTTTTTTATCAAATAATTCACGTGGCAAGGTAATCTTACCAATGTTTCTCAATAAAGCAGCATAATATATCAAATCTTTTGTTTTTTCATTCAATTTAATATATGTAGAAATTTCTTTTGCTAAATTTGCTACGTCTTGAGAATAATTATCTTTAAAATTACTTTTAGCATCAACTGTTTTAGCCAAATGTTCAACAAACCATTGTTGTTCTAAGCTTAAATCACCAATTAACGCTGTTAACTCTGCTCTATTGTTTTGTAAACGAGTTATGCTAACATCTTCTTGATCAATTAATTTTTGAGTTTCTCTTGTTAGCTTTTCTAAAGTCATAGAAGTAGAGAATAATTTAGCCATTACACTCAATAACTCTTTATCTTCTTCTACAACAATGTTATCATTATAATTTTCTACAACTACAACACCCACTTTACCAACATTGTTATACATTGGCACAGCCAAATAATATTTAACTTTATCTTCGTTCAACATCAATAAAGGCTTGAAGTTTTCATCTTTAGTACAATCTTTAATTTCTACTTCTTTGTTATTGTTATAAACAAAAGAAACATAACTATTGTCTTTACTACTATAACTTAATTCAGAATTGTAAATATCATATTCAACATTCAAAGACGTACCAACTAAAAGCAAATCATTTCCAAGTGAGTTGTATCCTTTTACATTTTTTGATGACAAAAATATATGACAAGCATCAACTTGTAACATTTGTTTTATTGTTTTAGCTATTGCGTTATAAATAACATAATCTTCTTTACTGCTAAAACCTAAAATTTTTAAAGTATTATCAATTGAATATATAGAGATTAACTCTTTTAATTGATTTTTCAAACTGCCCAATTTATCAACATTGCTTCTGCTGATTTTTTGAACAAGGTCATCAGAAATCAAGTGTTCAGATATAAAATCCCCCAAGTTCAAAGCAAAAATTTCTTCTAATGGATCTGATTCAAAAGACATTTTGCTTCTTGCAAAAACTGAAACATTCTTATTTTCTTTTTTTTCGTCAGTCATTTATTTCCGTATCACTTTCCGAATTAATCTACCTACCAATTATTATATTTTATATTCCGATTTTGTGCAAAATCTTACACATATATCTATCGGTTATTATAACTTAAACTTTAACGTTTTTTACAAAATTTCATACTAATATATGATATTTTTATAATAAAATATATAAAAGGGGGAGATAAAAAGATGATTAATGCAATTATGCAACCAGTAAGATGCCAATATTTAGTAAAAACAAATGAAGCAAAAAGAGATAATACTCCACTTAACCAAAATGATTTATTATCAATTGGTTATATGGCAGGACGTTTTGGTGTAAATTTACAAAACCCGAACGAAGACAACTTTATGGTTTCTGATCAAAACGGTACTTATGTAAACATTAATTCTTGCACAGCGCCTTTGTTTGAAAATACATTAAATCAAGCAGGCATCAACTTCAATAGAATTGCTTAATATTATTTTTTACATAAATAATATTATTAATATATTTTTAACAGATAGAAAAATAGTGCAAACTTGTTTTCTATAAAAAAATCCCTGTCCCCTTTGTGGAGTTGCGTAGTAATTACTTATTGAAACGACATCAAGCGAGGACTGTCTGAGGAAAATGCGTAGCATTTGACGAGTTCCGCAGCTCTGGTCGAAATTAGTAATTCAAGCAACGTAACAGCGGGGACGAGCTTTGTGGAACTTTTGCGGGAAAAGTTCCGTCTTGAAATTCCTTTGCGCTCGTTTCAGTCGTTGCCTTGACTACGTTGTCGGC
>JAZSQW010000172.1:0-12577 GCA_045538205.1 Candidatus Avigastranaerophilus sp.
TCAATCTATATAATATTTACTGTGACGAAGGTACAATGCCAAGCGAAGAAGAGCTTGCAGCCAATATAAAAACAGTAGAAAACAATAGATACTTCACTGTAACTGATTTTAGAAATTCATATTCTAATTTCATGGAAAAATCTTTAGAAGGTTTTTCTGCCCATTCTTCTACATACGATATTGGTATTATATACGATGAAGAATTAGGATTATTCGTACTTCCTTTCTATCAAACCTTCTGCAAAATATACGAAGTAGAAGACTACAAAACAATTCAAGGCTATAAAGATTGTATTAAAAGCTTCTTAGAAAATGATAAAGTACCTGCAAATATTATTAGAAATATTGCAAAAAAATACAAAAACTTTATGAATAGAACAAACGAAATCTTAGAAACGAAATATACTCTTGATTCTATTTTAGAATATTACAAAGCAGATTCAGTAGAAAAGAAAATATTCTCATCTGCAAGCGTTTTATATGCTTCTAAAATTTTCGAAGAAATGATGAAGGTTGTAACTATAAGAGAAGAAGCAAAAGAAACAAAAGATATTGATTTTTCAAACGTAGGCAGAAACGACAAATGCCCTTGCGGAAGTGGCAAGAAATATAAAGCTTGCTGTATGCTAAAACAATAATCTACTTTTTATAAGTTTTACAATACTGCTGCAACCTGCAAAGGTTGCAGTTTGGTTTTGTAGGTTTGCAAACATTTTGACCTAACGTAACAAATAAAGTATTTATTTCAGCCCAATACTT
Organism: Candidatus Avigastranaerophilus sp.; assembly: GCA_045538205.1. GTDB lineage: Bacteria > Cyanobacteriota > Vampirovibrionia > Gastranaerophilales > Gastranaerophilaceae > Avigastranaerophilus. The sequence goes on from JAZSQW010000172.1 coordinate 760, forward strand.
TTTAGGAAGATTTTCTTTTAGTACAAATTCTGTTTCTTCTGGTTCTTTAGTAGATACAATCCCAAGCCTATTTGAAATTCTATGCACATGAACATCAACGCAAATGCTCGGCAAATTAAAACCTTTTGCCAATACTAAATTAGCAGTTTTTCTACCTACACCTTTAAACTTGATTAATTCTTCAATTTCATTAGGAACAACACCGTTATAATTATGATGTAATTCATAAGCGATATCTAAAATTTGCTGTGCTTTATTTTTATAAAAACCAACAGGATAAATAGCCTCTTCTAAATCTTTCAAATCAACACTAAGAAAATCCTTAGGCGTTCTTCCTAACTTTAACATTCGCATAGTTGCAGGATATGTTGTTTTATCATTAGTTCTTAAAGAAAGAATACAAGCAATCAAAACTATAAAAGGATCTTGAATTCCTTCCATAAATTTTACAAATTCAGTATAAGGAAGTTGCATATCTTTTATAGCTTGAAGTATTTTATCAAAATTCTTAATCATAAAAGAATTATAATTAACAATTACTGCATTTGTAAACATTTCTTAATAAAAAATTAAAGAAAATCAATTTTTTGCCGATATAGAATAAATATACGCAAATATGTTGTGGCACAAAAAAAGGAAAGAGGACAAAATGAGCCTAATCAACTTCATTAACAAAGTTCAAAGCGTTGTAACTAATTTTATTTCCGACATAAAAGAAAAATTTGCAGAATCGGATTTAGGTTCGATATTTGATTTTGGCGTAAAAGAAGATTTAAAAACAGAAGATGTTGAAAATTTAGCCAACGAATATCTTGATATTCAAGCCAAAGTATCAAAAGAAGAAACACCACAAGCAGAAGTTGTTAAGGAAGAAGCACCACAAGACAACCGAATGAATGGTGAACAAATTGATGCGCTTAATGACCTACAAAAAAATTCAATAGAAAATGCGGGCTTTCCTGAAGGAATAAAACAACAAATGAGTGGTCTATATGACAAATTATCAGATGCAAAAAATATAAATGAAGCAAACAATATAACTGCACAAATCCAAGCTTTGACTTCATTATACGAAGCTAATGGTCAATTTACAGAGCCATATATGGGCTTTACCGAAGATTTAATAGTAAACTCACTTGAAATAGCACAATTAAATCAACAAGAAATACTTAACGCAGAAATGAATAAAGCCACTGACAGAGAAACAAAAATCAAATACTTTGAACAAATGGATCAAAGCAATTTTGAGTTCAATGCAGAAATATACAAACACAACCAAAAAGCAATAATAGAACGCGCTCCATCATTAAATGAAGACCAGAAAGCAAACTTAAAACACTTATACGATGATTTATCTTCTGCAATGGATGAGGCAGCAAGAAACCATATTAAAGCACAAATTATGCAATATTGTGCAGAGCAAAATATTCAAGATGGAGGACTTATAAACCATTTAGATGCTACTGCGTCAGAAGCAAATAGATTTAACAAATTAGCAATGTACAACGAACAAAAAATGAATGCTACTACAGAACAACAAAAAATGATGATTGATGCTGTAATGTGGGAAGAAAATATGATTTCTGGAATAGAAACAGAGACAAACCAACTTCTTGGTACAATTAATAGTACTAATTTACCTCCACATGCAAAAGCAGAAATAAATAGAATAATATCAGAATATTCAAACATAGGAAAAGATTATAATGCCGATACAATTCTTGCAGAAATAACAGCAAAATTAGCTGAAAATAACATTTCAACAAACACAAAAGAATACGCATCAATTGAATATTTCACACGTTCAATAGAAAATGAAAAACAATTAACAAAAATGTATAATTTGTTAGCAAGCGCCCCAGATGAAGCAACAAGACAAAATCTTTTGGCAGAAATTGATACTCTACATGAACGAAGCAGAGACTTATCTGATATTCACTGGGCAAAAATGGAAGATTTTAATTAAAAAACAAAAAGAGGATATAAAAAATATCCTCTTTTTTTATTATCCTTTGCCAACAAGTAGTATTTTGTTATATGATACTATCAAGAAGTAGAAGAAAAGGATAATAAAATGTTTGAAAAATATTTCTCAGAAAGAATAAAAAAGACACCATCATCATTTATAAGAAATATTTTAAAAGTCACACAAAATGCTGAAATAATATCTTTTGCAGGTGGTTTACCAAATCCTATTTCTTTTCCACAAGAAGAATTAAAAATTTCAATGAATAGAATAACAGAACAATTCGGTTCTAAACTTTATCAATATTCAACAACAAACGGCTCAGACTCTTTAAGACAATTTATTGTTCAACGCTACAAAAAACTATGGAATATGGATATTGATATAGACAATGTAATTATTACAACAGGGTCTCAACAAGCTTTAGATTTAATCGGAAAAGTTTTTATAAACGAAGGTGATAAAGTTATGGTGGAAAAACCATCTTACCTTGGTTTATTACAAACTTTCTGTACTTATCAAGCAGAATTTGTTCAAACAAAACTAAATGACGATGGTTTAGACATAGAAGATTTAAAAAACACATTAAAAACACACAAACCAAAATTAGCATATTTAATTCCTAATTTTCAAAATCCAACAGGACTTACATATACTGCAGAAAACAGACAAAAAGTTTTTGAAGCAATAAAAGATGAAGATATGATTTTAATTCAAGATGACCCATATGGCGAATTAAGATTTGAAGACACACCAAGAATTCCTTATATTGGATTAAATCAAACAGAAAAGAATATTTACTTAGGTTCATTCTCAAAAATAGTAACTCCTGGAATGAGATTAGGTTATATTATTGCTTCTAAAGAAATTATTAAAATGGTAGAAACAGCGAAACAAGCTGCAGACTTACACTCTAACATTTTTGGTCAATATTTAATTTCGGATTATCTATGGAACAACGACTTAGATAAACATATAGAGAAAATCAAAACATTATACAAATCTCAAGCAACAGCAATGGTAGATGCAATGAAAAACTACTTCCCTTCAAATGTAAAATTCACAATTCCAAAAGGTGGTATGTTCACTTGGGTAACACTTGAAGAAGGAAAAGATGTTTTAACTTTATTCGATAAAGCAATTGCTCAAAAAGTTGCTTTTGTTCCTGGTCATCCTTTCTATGTTAACCCACAAAACGTTAACACATTGCGTTTAAACTATACAAATGCAGATGCACAAACAATTGATGTTGGTATAAAACGTTTATCTGAAGCTTTAAAAGAAATATAAGTGTAACAAACACTTAAAGAATATATTTTTTAGACATTTAGTTATACAATTATAAATAACTACAATGTATAATTGTTATGAAAAATGGGAGAAGAAATGGACAAAAAGAAATTAGCAATAAATATATTAAGCGTAATCGGATTATTACTATCAATTGAATTATGCAAAGTTTTTATAAATGCAAATTTTATAGACAATGCAGCACCAAGCATTTGTGCTATAAATGCAGAATTTGATTGTGATAAGGTAGCAAAAAGTCCATTTTCACAATTCTTAGGCGTTCCTCTTTCTCTTTGGGGAGTAATATTATATTTATTCTTCTTAGTTATGAACAACGTAGAAAAGCTACAAACAAAAAAGTTCTTAGGCTTTTTACAAGTATTTAAAAATCCAAATTCATATATGTACTGCATAGGAATTTTTGCATTTATTATTTCAATGTTTTTAGCTCTAATTTCAAAATTTGAAATACAATCAATTTGTATTTTTTGTTTAATCACATACTTTATAAATTTAGCAATTGCACTTGTTGCAAAAGAATGGGGCAAAGGCGTTTTCTTTGAGCTAAAAAATTCATTTAAAGATTTTATAGCAGCTATAAAACAACCTAAATACGCAATTGCATTCATAATCGTAGCAACATTAGGAGTAGGCCTTTTATACATACTAAACGCAACAAAAATATTAACACCGAATGTTATAAATCGTGCAAAAGAAGCAAAAAAAATAATACTAAAAGAAGCAACTGGCAATTTATTGGGCAAAGAAGATGCGTCTTTAGTAATTCACGAATATATGGACTTTAATTGTGGTGGTTGTTTCTTTGCAAATTTATATTTACATAGAATTGCAACAGAATTTGAAAATGTAAAAGTTATACAACACAATGTTCCATTAGAAAAAGAATGCAATCACAATATGAAATTTGATGGGCATAAGGGGTCTTGTATGAAATCAAGATACGCTTTAGCAGCTGCAAAACAAAACAAATATTGGCAAATGTCTAATATTTTATTCTTTGCTCAAAACATAGAAGAAGAAAAAGATATTATTAAAATAGCTAAGCAAAGAAATTTCAACGTAAAAAAGCTACAAGAAGATGCTAACAGCGAAGAAATTAAAAACGAATTAAAAGAAAGCATTTTAGAAGCAGATTCAAAAGATGTATCAGTAACTCCAACTATTTTTGTAGGTATGAAGAAAATCGAAGGAATTCCACCTTATCCAGAATTCGAACAAATTGTTATAAAACAAGGTGGCAAAAAGAAAAATTAGATAATGAAAAAAATTCTTTTACATGCCTGCTGTGCTACTTGTAGTGGCTATCCAATAGAAAAATTAAGAGAAATGGATTATGAACCAATAATCTATTTCTTTAATCCTAATATTTTTCCACCAGAAGAATTTGATAAAAGATTAAATGAATTAATAAAATACGCAGAGAAAAAAGATGTTGGACTAATTATTGATAAACAAGATTCAAGTAATTGGTACAACGCGATTGCTGGTTTAGAAAATGAACCAGAAAAAGGAAAACGCTGTCACAGATGTTTTGAATACAGATTATTATTTACTGCACTAAAAGCTATGCAACTAAATATTGATACTTTCACAACAACATTAACAGTTAGTCCACATAAACAATCAAAGGTAATTTTTGAAATTGCAAAAGATATAGCAAAAAAGCACGAATTAACTTTCTTAGATGTTGATTTCAAGAAAGAAAACGGTTTCTTAAAAACAATGCAAATTGCAAAACAAGAAGGTTTTTACCGTCAAAATTACTGTGGTTGCGAATTTAGTATTTTTAGTGATTAGGAAGATTCTTATAAATCAAATCACACATTTCACGAACAGCACCACGTCCGCCATTTTTTGTAGAAATAAAAGTAGCAACTTCTTTAACTTCATCTACAGCATCATTAGGACAGCAACCTAAACCAACTTCTTTAATTACAGGAATGTCTGGTAAATCGTCACCCATATATGCAACTTGAGAAAAATCCAAATTATAATCTTCAAGCAACTGTTTCATTGCTTTTAATTTATCTTTTTGTCCTTGAAATAGTCTTGTCATACCAAGATTTTCAAAACGATGCTTTACAGTACCATTTTCTCTTGCAGTAATAATTGCAGTAATAATTCCTGCATTTTTCAAATTAACAATGCCCTGTCCATCTTTAGCATTAAAAGTTTTATATTCAACACCATTTTCATCAAAAGTAAGACTACCATCAGTCATAACACCATCTACATCGAAAGCTACCATCTTAATTTTTGATGCTTTTGCCTTTAAATCTAAGCTATACATTATGCAACACCAGCCTTTAATAAATCATGGATATGAATAACGCCTATTGGCTTATTTTCTTCATCACAAACAGCCAAAGAAGTAATTGAATATTTTTCCATAAATGCTAATGCTTTAATAGCCATTGAGTCAGGTGAAATTGTTTTTGGATTTTTTGTCATAACTTCTTTTGTTGAAAGAACAGATACATCAGGATATCTTAATAAAATTCTTCTAATATCACCATCTGTTAATAATCCTGACAAACGACCTTCATCGTTTACTATTAGAGCACAACCTAATTTTTTCTTTGAAATTAAATCTACAGTTTCAATAAAAGTATCATTTTCGTGAACAATAGGAAGAGCATCTTGTTCTTTAAGCATTAAATCTTTAACCATATAAAGAACGCCTTTTCCTAAAGCTCCTGATGGGTGATATAGAAGGAAATCTTCTGTAGAAAAACCTCTTTGTTTTAATAAACAAACAGCAATTGCATCACCCATTGCCAATGTTGCTGTTGTACTTGCAGTTGGAGCTTTACCTAAAGGACAAGCTTCTTTTTCAACTGATATATCAAAATAAACATCTGACATTTTTCCTAATGTAGAATTAACATTACCCGCTAATACAATTAAAGGTACTTCAAATCTTTTTATTAAAGGTAAAAGATTAAGTAATTCTTTTGTTTCCCCGCTATTAGAAATTGCGATTACAACATCATCTCGAGTAATAATACCAGAATCCCCGTGAGTACTTTCAGCAGGGTGCAAGAAATATGCAGGAGTACCAGTTGAAGCTAAAGTAGCAGCAATTTTTCTACCAATCAAGCCTGATTTTCCCATACCTGTAACAATTACTCTTCCCTTAGAAGAAATTATTGTTTGTATTGTTTTTTCTAAGTTTTCGCCAATTCTTTCTTTTAATTTTAATATTGAGTCTGCCTCTATTTGAAAAACCTCAACAGCTAACTCTTTCAATGTTGTATTTTGTATAATTGTCACTTTACATATTCCTCTTTTTCTCATTTTAATTATACAATAATAATAAGAATAAAAAAACTTAATTTGGACTATATATGAAGAAAGAAACGCAAAAAAGTAAAATTTTACTAAAATCTAATATATTATTTTCAATTTCTGCAATCATTATAAATATTGTGTTCTTCTATGTTATACCAAATTCATCAAAAAACTTTTTTGAATATAGTCTTTTAATTAATGGTTTCTTTCTATTCATTTACTATAACGATTTATTCTCAACAATGAGAAAAAAACTTGTTAGTATAAAAAAAGAAACTGAATACGCAAGCATACCACTTAGAACTTTCAGTATCTTTCTAATATTTATAGGTATTCTTTTCTTTAATATTTTTACAATTTATTCAATAAACAAAGAAGCAGTAGATATTCTTTTTGTTTCAAACCTATTTACAAATACTATTTCACTACACTTACCGTTAATTGTATTATTTATTTTTGTATACGTAATAACACCAGCAATTATTATTCCACACTATGACAATACAAAATATAAAAAAGCCAATAAAATATTAACTATATTTTTTATTCTTTTATTAGCATTTTTAGCTTTTGAAATAACAAAAACAATAATTTCAACAAAAGAAACAGATAATAAGACAACTTTTGATTTAGAACAAATATCATATGAATATAATGATAAATTCTTAAAATACATTGATATTAACGAACATTCAAAAAAAGAAATAAAAGAAGATAAAGCTATTTTTCCTTTTTCATATACAACAGAAGAACAAATTGCCTTTTCATACGAAGAAGCAGAAGATTTTTGTACTTCTCTAAATGCAAAAGTTAGCTCTATTTCAGAAATATACAATATTCAACTAAATAAATTTGAAATGCGAGGAGAAAAATACTATTGGACAAGAAATAACGCAGGTAGAATTCCTCTTTTATTGCATTTTAAAGATTTAAATTATGAAGTTATAAAACCAGATAGAAACACAAAAGCTAATGTTGTATGTACAACAGCACAAAATTCAAAATATTTAAAAATGAATAAAATAGAAAAAGAAATAAAACCAATAGAACAAGATATAAACGAATTCGAAACAAACATAAATGCAACAGAAACAGCTATAGATGGAACAGAAGTTGGCGATAGCGGTGTTAAAATACCATCTGAATTTGTTGGATTCGACATTAAATTTGTTCCAGAACATATATTCAACAAAGCAATAGTAAAAGGCTATATATATAAAAGAGATATAAAAGTGAATCCAATAAATCAAGTAAGAAATATCTCAAATATTTCAAAAGTAAAAGCAAAAGGAAATGAAATAAAGCTTTGTCATTTCCCATTTATACTATATCCTAATTTTTCAATAGAAGACGAAAAAGAAATTTGGAAACAAAATTTCTGCTCTCCAAATTTTGAAATAATAGATGCACCTGAAACAACGAAAAGCCAATACGAAAAAGATTCTTATTGCATATCACACGGGGGACGACTTCCAAATATTTCAGAATTTGCCGGCATTATGAACTCAACTCAAAAAATAAACAGAGCAGGCAGATATTGGGTAAAAAATACAATTAACAAAAACGGAAAACAAACACATATTTACCTTGATAAATTAAATCAAATAAATATAAATGCAAGAATGGCAATAAATAATGAAACTGCATCTGTTATATGTATAAAAGATAAAAAAAATAAATCTAATATAATTAGCAATTTTTCATCAAAATTTTACAACGAGAACGGCAAAATTTATGCAAAACAAATATGCCCAAAATGTGATTATTACGAAATGCCTGATATGGTGTTAAATCAATAAAATCAGCCGTTTGAATTATTGTTATAGTTAAAAAATTCCTATATAGTTTAATTATAGGGAGATTTTAATATGAATTTTGAATTTAATTTAACACTTGAAGAACTAACAAAAAGAACAGATAAAGATTTTTTAATCAGAAAACCAATGCTAAAAGAAACTGCAGAAGAATATAACAATTTAGCAGAAAGCGATAAAATCGCACTAAAACACCTATGCAGAGCTGCAAATTGGGCAAATCAAATCTATATGAAACAAGATAATGAATTAAATCTACCATTTTTATCATTTATAAATGAAGAAATCAACAAAGGAAATAAAGTTGCAGAACTAACAAAAATATTATTTGATGCACAATTAGGTATTATCGGAATAGACTCAGAATCAAAAAGTGTAATTCTATTAAAGGGCGCAAAAGAACTTGATGGCAAAGGTTTTTACCCTGCCGATATAACAAAAGAAGAATTACATTCTATTTTAAAAACAATGTTGAAAAATGGCGAAAAAGAAGAAGTTAAAAAAATTCTTAACCAAAGAACAATAGTAAAAAGAGATGGAAATAAATTAAAAGCATTTGACTACACAGAAGAATTCAAAGAAGAATTTACTGCTATTGCAAATGAATTAAAAGAGGCAGCAAAACATTCTACAAATTCTGATTTCAACGAATACTTGCTATTACAAGCAAAAGCACTTGAAAAAAATGATGCAATGTTAGATGCTTATGCTGATAAAAAATGGGCTGAACTTCAAGAAACCCCATTAGAATTTACTATTTCAAGAGAACAATATGCAGACTTATTAACAGGAAGCGTTATTGAAGATGAAGAACTTAATCAACTATTAATTGATAATGATATTACTGCAATTTCAAAAGACTCAATTGGAATAAGAGTTGGTATTGTAAATAAAGAAGGTACACAAGACCTATTAAAAGTAAAAAATTACTTACCATTAATGGCAGAAAATATGCCTTTAAAAGAATTATATGAACAAAACATAAGCTCTGATGAAGACAATAAACAAACAATGGTTGATGCTGATATCGTAAGTTTACGAGGCGATGAAGGTTCATACAGAGGTGGAATAACAATTGCACAAAACCTACCAAACAACGATAAATTATCATTAACAATTGGTGGCGGAAGAAGAAATGTTTACCATAGACAAGTTAGAACAAACACATCAGAAGATGCAAAAGCAAGAAGACAAAAAAGACTTGACGCTACATTAAATAAAGAATTACATCAATACTACAACATAGAAGCAGATCACTGGTTTACTATTGGCCACGAAAATGTACACTCACTTGGACCAAAATCAGGAACAGAAGCTTTAGGAAAATATAAAAATATAATTGAAGAAAACAAAGCAGATATGGGTGCATTAGCTCTTGTTGACTGTTTAACAGAAGCAAAAGTTTATACAGAACAACAAAGAAAAGAAATTCTTGTAACTTTTGGTGCTGATTGCTTCTTAAAAGCGAAACCAGAATTATCACAAGCACACAGAGTAAGAACTGTTATGCAAGCTTATTTCTTTATGCAAGAAGGTGCAATCGAAGTAAATGAAGAAGGAATAATCAATGTAAATATAGAAAAAATGGTTCCTACTGCAACAAAAATGCTTACAGAAATTATCCAAGTCCAATTATCAAAAGATTTTTCAGTTGGTGAAAACTTTATAAAAAAATACTTTGTTTGGACAAAAGAAATGGATATTCTTTCTAAAAAACTAAAAGAAATAGATAAATCATTAAACGGAATTGTTCAAACTCCATTAGCTGATTTTCTTTGTAAATAGCCCATTATATCAGTTGAAATAAAACCTTAATTATGCTAATATTTTGGTACGAAGATATTTGTGTAAGGGGAACGAAACATGAACATTAATGCCGGAAACAGCGCTATTTCTTGCCAACCAATTAAAGAAATGACATTTTCCAAAAAGCATGCTGATAATCAAGCAGAAGTTCAAGATGTTGTTGTTTTATGTGATTGTTTTACTCCACAAACACAAAATTTAGAGCAAAAATACGATTTAGCTTGCAGATTAGCAGCATTTTATAAAACACAATACGAAAATTTAGCTAAAGTTGGCACAACAGAAGCTTAATTTTCTTTAAAAACTTTACTATAAGTGTTTTATATGGTATCTATTTCTTATGGAAAATAAGAAATATTGGTGTGCATTTTCAAAATTAACAAAAGCTGGTCCTGCATTTGTTAATAGATTGTATAAACATTTCGGCTCAATAGAGCTCTGTTGGAATGCACAAGAATACGATTTATATAGAATTGAAGGTCTACAAAAACGAGCAATAGAAGGTTTTTTACAAGAAAAACCTCAAATCAATCCTGATGAATGTCTTGAATATATTGAAAAAAGAGGAATAAAATTCATTTGTCTTGAAGACGAAGAATATCCTTACTTATTAAAACAAATAGACACACCACCAACAGGACTTTTTATATTAGGTGATTTATCTTTATGTAATTTAGATAGAACAATAGCTGCAGTTGGTTCAAGACGAGCAAGTGAAAACGCAAAAAAAGCATTAACAAATATAATCGCCGGCTTTGAAAATACTGATGTTTGTATAGTATCAGGCTTAGCAGAAGGAATTGATACCATTGCTCATAGAAGTGCATTAGACAATAACATCAAAACAATTGCCGTTATTGGCGGTGGCTTCGATCAAATATATCCAAAATCAAATATAAAAATGTTCAACGAAATAATTGACGGTAAAGGCGCAGTTATGACAGAATATTGGCCAGATGTCGAAGCTATAAGCTGGCATTTTCCTGCAAGGAACAGAATTGTTTCAGGCTTATCAAAAGGTGTTTTAATAGCAGAAGCAGCACTAAAATCAGGAGCAATGATTACAGCAAATTTGGCATTAGAACAAGGCAGAGAACTTATGTGTATGCCTGGATTAATCTCAAATCCAAACACACAAGGAATTTATAAACTTATAAAAACAGGGGCAACTATAGTAACCGAAACCCAAGACATATTAGATGCAATGAATTGGCAAATTAATTTCAATCCAAAAAGTGATAAGGAAGACATATCTGATTTATCAAACTTTTCAGAAGAAGAACAAACAATAATTGAATGTGTTAGACGAGATGCCTTAACAATGGACGAAATAATTTTAAAAACCGGTTTAAATATTACTGATTTAATGGTAATATTAACAAGGTTAGAACTTAATGGTATAGTTTCAAAAATAGACGGTGAAAAATATATTTCACAAATATAGAGAGAGCAATGGCAAATAAAAAAGAAAAAGTATTAATAATAGTAGAGTCGCCTGCAAAATCAAAAACTATTAAAAAGATTTTAGGTGATGGATATCAAATAGAAGCAAGTTATGGTCATATAAGAAATTTACCAACAAAAGATCCAAAAACTGATAACTTGGGATTTGACGTTAACAATAATTTTG
>JAZSQW010000081.1:0-25059 GCA_045538205.1 Candidatus Avigastranaerophilus sp.
GAAACGACAAAAAAGCGATAGCTTTTTGAAAGTGAAATGAAGGTTTTGGCTGGCAAATTTTCAAGAGGCGAAATTTATCGTACGTAAAACGTGCAACCGAGCAAACTGGACGGAATGCAACAATTTAGAATAAATTGTGTAATGGAGTAGAAAGTTTGCGAGTGATAAATTTCAAGAAGCGAAATTCCGGACGGATAAAATCCGGTAAGCGAGAGACGAAGTGAGGACTGCGAAAGCGAACGAACGACAGTCTCGAGCGGAAAGGAATTTCAAGACGCAGATTTTGCGTAGAGTGAGGGCAACGCCCGAAACTCGAGAAGGCGAGAACCTGACGGAACGACAAAATTGCGAAAGCAATTTGAAAGTGGAGTGTAAAGGTTGAGCCGAAAGCAATAATCTGATGGTATGGGAATTTTTTGGCTGGCAAATTTTCGAACCAATAAGGAACAAAAACTCGTACCTGAAAATTTGAACAAACATGAAACAAAAGGTTGAGCCGAAAGCAATAATATGTTTATTTTTTGTAATAAAAGTAATTTTTTATTAAAGTTTTTTTATTTTTTGTCGATAAAGCGAATATATAACAATTCGGAGTAAAAATATGAAAATAAGAAAAGCTGGTTTTAGTGGTGTTGATCCTAATGTTAAAAGTGATGCTGTAAAAGCAAAAGGAGAAGATGTGGCTTCTATAAGTAAAAAAGTTGAAGCTTCAAGTCTTGATGCGTTAAATGCATATGGAAAAGCAGGTGTAGTGAATAGAACTAGTGAATTTCCTTATTTTGCTAATGTGACTAAAGAAGAGGTTTCGCCAAAATTAAAAGAAATTGGTTTTGAAAAAAGTGCAAAATTTTTGAATACGCCTGAACGTATTGCTGTTGCAGCCAAAATTTGTTCAGAACCTAAAATATATGAAGTAGAATCTGTCAAGGATCAAATTGATTACATTCTTGCTAATTCTTTTTTCCCAAAAGAAGCCAATGTAAAAATACAATTGATGGATAAGTTATTATCAGATCCTAAGTTGTATGAAAATGAGTCTATACAAAGTGAGCTTGGTGTTATTTTGCGTTACGCTTCTGAAGAAAAACAATTAGATTTGGCAAATCAAATTATTGATAAATTTTTATCTACTCCTATTCTATATGAAAATGAAAGTTTTCAACGTCAAATGGGGGTTCTTATATTTGGTGCAGCTAATAAAGATCAAACAATTCGTCGTCTAAAAATTCTTGATAAACTTTTATCTGACCCTATGTTGTATGAAAATGAATCTATTAAAAATAATCTTGGACATATTGTTCGTTGTGAATTCACAGAGGACATTTTCGAAGCTAAAATGAAAGCAATTGATGAATATTTATCAGATTCAAAATTAAATGGAAATAAAAATATTCAAAATCATATTGGTGAATTTATTCTTCATTTAAACAATTCAGAAGATGTTAATGAAAAAATCCAAAAGATTGATAATATCATATCATCATATAATGGTTCTGAAGATGTTAATAAAGTTTTGTCTAACTATTTTTATAGTGATGAAGTAAGCAAGTGGAAGTATTCTATGTAATAAAAGTAATTTTTTATTAAAGTTTTTTATTTTTTGTCGATAAAGCGAATATATAACAATTCGGAGTAAAAATATGAAATTAAAAAAGCTGTTGGAAATGATACGCCATTAATTGTATTTAGCAATTAATTTTTGTTCCAATTAGGGTAATAATACACAGTAATATTTGTTTTTTTGTTTATTGTTGCATTTCCACCAGTTATGAAATTAGTTAAAGAGCCTGTTGGCGGTAAAATTGTCAGTGCCCATTTTAAAGGGAAAACTAACAAAGAAAGATTTACGCCTTTTTTTATGATTGTTCCCTTTAATTTTTTGCTATCAATTCCTTCAATTTCAATATTATCGATAATAATAGTAGCAGGTATTCCATTCATTCCTTTTGTAGTAAAAGTTTGAATGATTCCTGTGACTAATGTGAATTTAGGAATAATTACTCTGCCTTTATATCTAACATCTTTTTTTACACGAAATTGTACTTTTTGACCTTCTTCTGCGTTCCCTTTTTTTGTTGATATTTTGTCTTGATCTAATTGTAGTTTTACTTCTACTCTATCTGTTGAAGTGTAATCATAATTGATATTTTGTTGAATTTTTGGCAGATTGTTTTTATCTATTGTTTGACGAATTAATTCTTCTGTTTCCATTGCCTGTACAGAAAAATTAAATGCTAATAATGTTATTAAAGTAAATATGATTTTATTCATAATCCACTTTCTTTTTAGATTTTGTAGATATTTTTTGATATAATTTTTTTCTGTTTTCTATTGATGACAATAAGAAATGTTGATAAGTTTCATCGTTAATATATTCATTATTTACTAAATATGATGGGTATTTTGTATAAATATATTCATAGATATTTGCTAATCTTTTTGAAGTTAAATTGTGAGAAGAAAATTTATCAAATCTTCTTTGAGGCTCTGATTTATGTAAAAAAGTAATTAAAGCAATTGGGTTGTATCCAGCTGTAACTAAAAAATCTACAGCTCTTTTATCAAAGAAAATTTCATATTTTTTAGGAGCGCTTTTAACTTGTATAGAAGTTAATGCACCATTAAACATTCCATCATAAGATTCAGCACTTTTACAAATTTTGCGTGCAATATAGGCTGCAAGTTCTTCTTCATTTTTTGCAAATTTAAGTGTTTCATCGTAAAGAACAATTTGTCTTTTGGTAAGTCCAGGTTCGCCTTTGATTTTTACATTTTTATTTTTATATACAAAAATCATTCTTACATCTATTTTATTAGCGTTTAGAAGTTTAAATCCAATTTCTGTTATATGGTTTTGTACATCTTTATCAGTCATTATTTGGGTTGAAGTGTTTGCATCATATTGAAAATTTTCTTCTGTTTGTTCTTCAGCCGCAAAAGCGTTAAGATTAAAAATCATAAAAACTGTAATAGCTAAAAATAAAATAAATTTTTTCATCTTCCAAACTTCCTTTTTTTTATTATATATGAATTTATTTTTTGGGGTAAGAAAAAACCGCTTATGCGGTTTTAAATCTTAATAATTAAAAAAGAGGTATCTTTGTTTGCTTTAATTGAGTGGATTAATTCTTTCTCAGTTAAGAATAGTTGGTGTTTTTTTATGTTATTTTTTTCAAGTTCGTTTTCTTTTTTTTCTTCGTGAGGCTCTAAATTACAGCTAAAAGAATTACAAGTATATTCTTCGTTATTAAAAGTAAGTTCAATTTCTCCTTCAATAACATAAATAGCTGCATTTGTATTAGTATTATATGGGCGCATTTCTTGGTGTTTTTTTAAATATACTAATTTTAATTCGGCTTCATTTTTTTGTAATAAATTAATAATTTGAACATCTTCATTTTTATCTTCAATTAAGTCTTTAATTTCAAAAATTTTAAACATTATTCTTCCTTTCTTTTTATTAAATTTTAGGTAAAAAAGTGGATAAAAACATTACCAATTTGTTTATCGAATGGATAAAATCTGCTATAATGAAATTATGAAAGAGACAGTAAAAAACATATTAAAAAAGTATGTAAACATTTCCTGTGAATCTACTTTTATTGTTGGTTTTTCAGGTGGTTGGGATTCAATGTGCTTGTTGCATATTATGAACCAATTATCAAAGGAATATGGTTTTTTGTTAGTTGCTGCTCATTTAAATCATAATTGGCGCGGAAAAGAATCTGAGGAAGAGAAGGAAAGATGTCTTCAATTTTGCGAAGATAATGATATAACTTTTATTTCTGATACTTTGGCAGAAGGTTTAAAACCATCTGAAATGGTTGCTCGTGAAATGAGATATGATTTCTTTAAACGTTGTGCGCAAGAGTTTGAAGCTGATGCAATTTTAACAGCACATACACGTAGTGATAATGCTGAAACTATTTTGTATCGTATTATCAAGGGTACTGGTTTGAATGGTCTTGAAGGTATTCATGAAATTAGAAATTTAGAAGATTTTAAGGTTATTCGTCCGATTTTGCATTATTCTCGTAAAGATATTGAAGAATATTGTATTAAAAATGAACTTTATCCTAATAATGATTCAAGCAATGCCAATACAAAGTATGCAAGAAATAATATTCGTCATAACGTAATGCCTGCTCTAAAGGTAATTAATCCTAATATTGAAAATTCGTTGATTACACTTGCAGAAATAGCTTCTGGAAATAATAAAGTTATTAATGAATTAATGGAAAATATTGAAAAACAAGTTATGGTGGGCAATAAATGGCTTACTCAAAATTTCTTGATTTTGAATGCGGCTATTAAACAACATTTTGTTTATAAATTGTTATTGGATAACGATATTGAACCAAGTTATGCAAAAATCCAAGAGTTGATTAATTTTATTGCAGAAAATCAAAAGTCTAAAACAGGTAAAACATTATCTATTTCTACTGATTTATGGTTGTTTGTTTCTAATAAATATACTTATATTTTAGATGCAAATTATTATCAAAAAATTGATGAAGAAATAGAAATTAATGATATTGGCACTTGGTCTTTGAATGAAAATCATCATTTTTCAATTTTAAAAAATGATGTAAAACCTGAAAAATTTCCTAAGGCCGTTGATTTAACTGCATATACAGATTTTAATAATGTTGAATTTCCTTTAACTTTGCGTTCAAGAAGAAATGGGGATATTATTCAGCCTTTTGGAATGCAAGGCAAAATGAAGTTGAAAAAGTATTTTATAAACAAAAATATTCCTGAACACGATAGAGATAAAATAGTTTTATTGTGTAAAGATAAAGAAGTTTTATGGGCAATAGGTGTAGGTATAAGTGAAAAACTTCGCTCTGTTGGCGTGCCAAAATATAAGTTGGTTATGGAGAAAACCGAAAATGAATAATTTGGATAAAGATATTAAAAATTTAAAAGTATTGATTAGCGAAGAAGAAATTCAAGATAAATTAAAAACATTAGCGGTTCAATTAGAAGAAAAATTTGATAAAGATGAAACAATCTATGTTATTTGTGTATTAAAAGGTTCTGTTATGTTTTGTGCGGATTTGGTTAAATATATTAAAAATCCTGTGCAAATGGAGTTTATTCGTATTTCAAGTTATGGAAATGAAACAAAGTCATCTAATAATTTACAAGCGATTGATTTGACTTTACCTAATTTGGCTGATAAAAATGTTTTGATTGTAGAAGATATTATTGATACTGGTTTAACAGCAAGATTTTTAACTGATTTATTTAAAATCAAACATCACCCTAAAAAGTTATTATTTGTTTCTTTATTAAATAAAAAATGTGCACGTCAAATAGAAATAGAGCCAGATTTATATGGTTTTGAAATTGATGATAAATTTGTTGTGGGATATGGTTTAGATTACAAAGGTTATTTTAGAAATCTACCATATATTGGGTTTTTTCCTTAAAGGATAATCTTTTGTAATATAAATTAACAAACTATCAAAAAAGTGATAAGCATGGGTTTAAAATTAGTATAAGTAAGAGGGCAGGATAATTAATGATTAAAGCCGTGGGTATCAGTGATAGTGTGGGTTTTCGTGCGTTTAAAAATGCAAAAAACGGGCATGCCCATAATGATATAAATAATAGAGTAGAGAAAAATAATATAGTTGAAGATCAAGAAAAATCATTGTTGTTGGCTTCTTTTCTTCAACCTAAAAAATCAGTAAGTTTTAAAGCAACTGTATATGAAGAAATACCAAAAGATTGGGCAAAACAACTTGGTGGTGTTGTTACTGATGGTGGTGTGAATGTGAAATATTCATATGCATATGGAGCTCCAATAGATCCGGTTCCTTCTGCTCAAGAACTTATAGATGATAGAGCGAGTTGGGGAAAGGTTTTTCCTTTCCATAAAACTAAGGTTGAATATAGCTCAATGTATTCTTATCCTGTTGCAAAAATACCAGTAAAAGATGGATTTTTATATGTAAATGGTATGGGTAAATCAACCTTGATAAAGGAAGAAGAGATAGATTTGTCTAAAAAGATTCCTAATGTTGATAAAGATGATACAACTCAAATTGTTATTGAACAATTAGTGCCTATATATGAAGAAAATGGATTTATTGAAGAAAGAAATGATTTGTTTGATATACAAAAATTCTTTGATAAAGAAAATATTCAAAAACAAATTACATATTTCGCAGAAGAGGGTCGCCCAGAAGATGCTATAGAATTATATCCTGAGTTAAAAGATATGATTGATAGAAAAGAGGCTCAAGTAAAAAAAGTTAATTGTTCTTCTCGACAAAATGGCGAAATTGATGAATTTGAAACATTTTTGCTAAACGGAGATATTGAAAATATTCTTGATTATAAAGAAAAACATGTTCCTTCTTATGGTTATTCAATTAATTTAAAGTATAAAGATAAATTGCCTGAATCTGTTAAAAATATGTCAAGGTTGCAAGTAGACGAAATAATAAATGCCTTTAAAGATGACAAATTTCTTGAAAATTTAGTGGCCCAAAAGAAAAAAGATGCAAAAGCGCAGGCACTTAAAGAAGCACTTGCGGTAGAAGAGGATAAACAAGCTCGTGTTGCTATGGCAATTATGACTTTAGGTGTAACGGAACTTGTGTATCAATACAGATTATATACGGAAGAAGAACCTGCTGCTGTCCATGAATATAATAAGAAAATAGATGCTGTTTCCGATTTGATGATGATGATTAGTGAAGCTAAACAAAAACATAATATTGAAGCTAAAGCGATAGAAGAGAGAAGTTTATTATTTGAGGAAGAAAAACAAATTGTAAGAAATAAACTTAAAGATAAGTTTATAACTCCATTAAATGCTTATAAAACAAATCAAAATGTATTTATTCCAAATTGTATAATGTTGTATGGTGATAATACTTCTTTGATGAAGGATATTATATTAGATGTGAAAGATTTGGTTGACGATAATTTTGTTCAAATAGATTCAACGCGAAATTTAGATGATATGCAAGAAGAATTATTTGAGCAACTTGAACAGGCAGAAGAAAAATATCAAAACACTAATGAACGTTCTATTATTTTTGTTAATGGAATGGATAAACTATTAAATCCGAAATTGAATTCTCCAGAAAATATAGCTTGTATGAAAGATTTTATGAGTAGTGCAAGTGAAGATTATCATTCAACAATTATTTTTTATTCAAGACATCCTGAAAAATTAGATGCAGGTGCGATGATGTCTCATAGAGTTAATATGCCTATAAAAGTACCTGTTGAATTTGTAGCAAAGTAAGGATTTTGGGGGTAGGTTTGAATATAAAGAGTATAAATAATATTGCATTTAAAGGAATAAACGTTTCTAAACCATCAAAAAAGGAAGAACAATCAAAAGGTTCAATTCAAGATTGGGGCCCAGATTTTCTTATGAAGAGATGGCGAGATAGTTATGAAGTTTTGGCAATTTCTTATGATAAATGTAAAGCAGACGATGTTGTTGAGATAAGTAAAAAAGTTGATAAAGAAAAACCAAGTCGCTTTTGCAGGTGGGGGAATGAATTAGAAAGATTTTTGACAAAAAGAGAAGCTTTAAAAACTCCAATTGAAGCATTGGAACAACAAAGATTTTATCTTGAAAAGATGAAGGAAATTAGATTAGAAACATTGGAACAAATTCGCCAAATGGAACAAGGTGTTAAAATACCTCGTGCTGTTTTTGTAGACGTTCCAAAAACAGGAATATCTAAAATCGCTGGTTATGAAGATGAAATTTCAGTTTTAGAAGATGAATTTATAATTAAAGTAAAAAAAGAAAAAGCTGGTGAAGACCAAGATGTGTTTGGTAGTCTTTTGTTCTTTGGACCGCAAGGAAATGGAAAAACATATATAACAGGTGCTGTGGCAGAAGCTACTAATTCTGATATTGTAAAAATAAGAATTCCTAATAAAAAAGAAGACCAAATAAAAAAAGGTATGCAAAAGATTTATGCTGCTGCTGAAAATAGTGCCCAAAAATTTGAAAAAGATAGAACTCGTACAATTATTTTTATAGATGAAATTGATAAAATGCTTACAAGTTCTTCTCCTGTTTTAGATGAATTTTCTGAATTTATAAAAACTTGTTCGGATAAATATCATTGTAGTGTTTTTGCAGCAACAAATAACCCGCTTGATTTGGCTGTAGATTTTGATGATCCAGATATATTCCCAATTAAGATGTCAATAGATACTCCTGATGATAAAAATGCAAAGGCAATGTTTGATTTTTATTTACAAGATAAACCATCAGGAGAAATTGATACAGAAAAATTATTGCTTCTTATGCGTGAAAAAGAACAAGCTGCTCAAGGTAAATATAATAATGGGCAAATTAGACAAATGACCCGTGATGCTATTATAAGTAGTCATACAGGTGAAATAACACAAGATAGTATTGAAGAGCAAATAAAAGGTACAACTCCAGACTTGACTTCTGATTTATTGGCTAAATTTCAAAATGATTACGATGAACTTATCGGGAAGGAATGGTAATTATTGTGCGAATTAGTTCTATAAATAATTTCTATAAAGTTAATATTCCCAACAAGTTAAGTAACCAAAATGTGCTTAATAGAAATATTAATTATGAAAATAAAGATGTTGTATCTTTTACTTCTCAAGGTGCAGAGCAAATAGCAAATATTCAAAGAACATATCAGCCTGAAATTTCGCAATTAAGAGCAATAAAAAATGATACCTGGAAAAAAAATGCAACGGCATATTATACGCAAGCTGAAAAAATAAGTGGTTTTCCTGAAATAGTTCAGCGTTTTTATAAGAATAGAAAAGAATATATACAAGGCACATTAAAGGCTTCTCCTGATTACGAAGCGGAAAAAATATTGAAATATTTTTCTATTGCCCATGACTCAATGGCAGAATTTCCTGAAAGAAAATGTGTTGTGCCTAATGCAATGGCAGTTGTTTCTAAAGACAAAAAAACAGCTAATGATTTTATAGATGCGGCATTTTATAGACTTAAAACAAAAAGAGTTATTTTCCCACCAGAAGAGATTCCTACTGCTGAATATATGAAATTAAACGGGAAACAAATGCTTGTAGATTTTGAGTTCCTTCCTGACAATTTTTCGAAGGTAGAAGATTTGCAAGAAGCTATTTATGGTGCTTTGCATAGTGCTAAAGAAAAGTTTGAAAAATCTAATATTAAAACAATATTGCATATAGAAAATATAGAACCAGCAATAAGCAAAAATAATTCAATTGAAAATATTGCGTGTATGAAAGATTTGTTAAGTAGTGCTTGGGAAGATTTTCATACAATGCTTGTATTTGGTTTGACTGATGAAAGTGCTTGTGCTCCTGGAACTACGTTTAGTCATAGAGTTGCTAATATCTTTGATTTAGATCAAAAAGGAATAACTTCAAAAGAAATTAAAAAAATAAATAGAGGAAGATCAGATTTAGAACCAATGGTAGAAAAATTAACACCTATTTATAGAAGCAGTTATGAATTATTCCTTGAAGAAGATGCAAAAATAAGAGAGTTGCAACAAGAATGTATAGAGGAAGTTGCAAGAGCAAAAGAAACTTTACCTAAAAAGCCAAAAATAAAACCTATAAAAAAACAAGTTACAGAGGCTGTCGAAACTGTTGTTGATGATAATGCTACAAATATAAAAAATAATTTGTTCCAAAATAAAAATTTCAAAATGGTTTTTGGGGCAATTGCTGCTGTTGGGGCAGTAGCTGTTGGGGCTGGTGTGCTTTATAATAAATATGTTAAAAACAAGGCTGAAAAAATTGCAACGCAACAAAATCAACAACAAACTCAACAACAAACTCAAATAGTTAAAACTTCAGCACAAAAATATGGAACATATCCTGTTTCAAACGTAAGTAGTGTTTTTAGTGAATTTCAACGTATTGGTTAAACAAAATTATTGGAAAATAAATTTTTGAATTGAAAAGATATAAAATCATTTCTTTTTTTTGAATTAATTTTATATTCCATAAATTTTAATAGTGTTTTTTTGCAAAAAATACTACACTTTATTGTTAATATTTTGATTTCTTCTGTTTCTATACTCATAACAAATTTCTTATCTACTATTTTATAAAGTATTTTTGCTTTAAAAAATTGCAGAAAAAATCAAAATCTTTACAAAGTTAATAATTAAATATCAGTTAGACCTTCTTCTTTTAGATGTTTTTCTAATTTTCTAAGATGAGGTAAGTCTTGCTTGAAAATGTATTCATAACCAGTAACTTCGCCTTTAGAGAATGAAGCTAACTGTTCATCACATAATTTTTCAAAATCTACTTGAAGTTGTTTTGTAAACTCGTGTCTGTCAAAATTACAATTATCTTTTGTAATAGTAATTGGATTATCAACAACAACTAAACATTCAGGTCTATCTTCACGTAAGAAGGTATAGTTAACAGCAACAGGAATCAAGTTAATTCCGCCGTGTTTTTTAGCAATATTTTGAGCAAGATAAGCTATACCTGTTTGTAATTCAATTGGTCTTGAATTTGGTGGTCTAACAATACCTTGAGGGAAAATCCATAAACCCAAATCTGGTTCTTTAAATTCATCAACCACATATTTTAATGATTTTATTGCTTCTTGAGCAGAAGCTTTATTTATAGGGAAAGCACCAATCCAAGAAAAAATTGGTAGGCGGTTAAGTTCTTCAACCATCATTCTTGTTCGAACTTTAAACGCACGACGCATTAAATTATATCCTACAATTCCGTCCCACCAGTTCATATGTGGGGCAAAAAAGATACAAGGATAATTTTTATCTCTTTTTTCAAAGTTTTCAAGATTTTTAATGCGAAACGCATAAAATCTATGACTTAACATTCTAAAAAAAACTCTATCCGCAACCCAAGTCCAGAATTTGTAGTTGTGTGGTTTTCTGAACTTTTCTTTTCTACCCCTTTGTTTTGTTGGGGGAACATCTGAATATAGTTTTTCCTCTTTAATCATAGCTTCCTCTTGAATGTATTATATCATTTTTAAAAAGAGGTGTCGAATTGTAACTATTATTCGAAAATTTCCTTAACACTAATTGCTTGTAGCTCTTTAATTTCTTCTAATTGATTATATGTTTTTATAACTGGAGATTTATCGTTAGAATATAGTTTTGCGTTGATTTTTATAGTATCTGCATCTTCATCAATAGTTTTGTGATTATATTCAAAAATATTTGGTAGAGTTTCAGTTAATTTACCGTAAACATTGTCGTAATCTTCGTATTTGCATAAGAAACTAATTTTGATTTTTTTCATATGTTTTTGGTTTTTAGGCATTAATTTGAATTCAATAATTCTAATTAATACTAAGACAACAACTGCTAAAACAGTACAAACTATAGCGATGTCTAATTTTCCACAACCGCAAGCCATACCGATAGCTGCTGCTATCCAAAGTGTAGAAGCTGTTGTTAAACCTGTTACTGTTAAACCTTGTCTTAAAACAGTACCTGCACCAATAAAACCTATACCTGTAATAATTTGCGCTGCAATTCTGGCAGGGTCACCTAAAGGGTATAAAGTAACAGCAGTTGAAAATCCGTATATTGATAGAATGGTAAAAATACAGCTTCCTAAACAAACTAAAATTTGTGTTCTTAAGCCTGCTGATTTATTTGTGATTTCACGTTCGAAACCAATTATTGAACCCAAAATAATTGAAACAACTATTCTTATTAAAATTTCCATATCGAAATTTTGAAAATATTGAAGTAAATTTTCCATAAATTATCTTTCCTTACTATTCGGATCCAATACATCTCTTATTGTATCACCAATCACATTAAAAGATAGAACTGCAACAAAAATTAAGAAACCAGGTGTTAAAAGCCAAGGACGAGAAATAATATTTATAAATTCTTGTGCTTCTTTTAACATATTACCCCAACTTGCGTCCGGTTGTTGTATGCCTAATCCTAAGAAGCTCAAGCCTGATTCTGAAAGTATGTAAGATGGTACGCTTAATGTCATTGCTACAATTACATAGCTTAAGGTTTGAGGTAATATATGGTGAATGATGGTTCTCATATTAGAAGCGCCTAAGGCTTCAGAAGCTATAACAAATTCTTTCTTTTTGATTGATAGAACCATACCTCTAACAACTCTTGAAAATCCTGCCCAGCCTATAAGTGCTAAAATTACGACAATTAGTGAAAATCTTTGAACGCTTGTCATATTTGCAGGTAATATAGAAGCTAAAATTATTAATAAGTAAAAACTTGGAATAGACATAATAGCTTCAGATATTCTCATCATTATAAAATCAGTTTTCCCACCTAAATAACCTGAAATTCCGCCGTAAATTAATCCTAATGGGAAACATATTAGCAAAGCTAAAAATCCGATTGTTAATGAAATTCTTCCGCCAAATAGTAGACGAGAAAAATTATCTCTGCCATTAATATCTGTGCCTAAAAGGTATAATTCTCCACCTTCTTCTACGTTATAAAAATGTCTATTTGTCGGAATTATTCCAAATAATTTATATTCATAACCTTTTGCAAAATATTTTACTTTGTATTTTTTAGTTCTGTCTTCTTCATATTTTGTTGAAAAACTTTTTTTGTCGAAAAAGCGATTATAGTTATACGTATATGGCAGAGATAAATGTCCTTTTTCATCAATTATGTATATTTTTGATGGTGGACAATATGATTTATCTCTATTTGAATAATCTTTTGCATATGGGCAAATAAAAGATGCTAAAAGTACTGCTAAATACAAAATTGTTAGTGTAATAAGAGCAATTTTTGCAAATTTATCTTTGATTATTATTTTAAAAATATTTTCTTTTGGAATAGCGTTGAAGGAAGGGAAGTTTGCCATTATGCCACCTCCACTCTTGGGTCAACAATTTTTAATAAGATATCGGCAAGTAAATTACCAACAATTAACATTATTGTACCTATCATTAATGAAGCCATTACCAAGTTAATATCTGATTTCATAACGGCTTCAAGTATTAATCTGCCTAATCCTGGATATTGGAAAACGTATTCAGTCAAAGCTGCGCCACTTAATAATGATGCAAATTCAAAACCTAACAATGTTACCATTGGATTAATGGCGTTTCTTAATGCGTGTTTATAAATTACTTTCGTTTCACTTAAACCTTTTGCTCTCGCAAATTTTACATAATCAGATTGTAAAACGTCTAATAAATTTCCTCTCATTTGACGTTGTAAGCCTGATAATGAAATTGTGAATAGAACAATAACAGGCAATACTAAGTGGTGCATTATGTTTAAAAATTTTCCTATAGGTGATAATTCTGAATAGTTATAACTTGTAAGTCCACCTGTTGGAAACCAACCTGTTTTTACTGCAAAAATAAGTAAAAGTAAGGCAAAGAAAAACGAGGGAATTGCCATACCTATACTTGATAAAACTGTTAATAATCTATCAATAGGCTTTCGCCAATGCAGAGCAGCGACTATACCTAAAGGTATTCCAACGGCCCAAGTTAAAAGAATAACAACACTTGTTAACAATAGCGTATTCGGTATTCTTTCCATTAATTTATCAGATACTTTTTCCCCTGTTGTACAATAGCCTAAATCACCTTGAACAAAGCTTTTAAACCATTTACCGTATTGCACAATAATGGGTTTATCCAAGCCTAATCGTTGCACCTCATAATCAAGTGTTTCTTGAGTTATTGATGGGTTAAGTTTTAATTCCGCTAAAGGATCAACAGGTGCTAATCTAATTAAAAAGAAACTAATAAACGATACAAATATAATCAATGGTATCGTTTGCAATATTCTTTTTACTATGTAGCCAAATAAATTCATAACGTAATTTTAAAATATATTTGATTATTTGACAATTAGATGAATGGAAGTTAATTTTCTTATAAAAATACTTTAAGTTTTTTATTTATATAGGATAATATTTTTATAAAATATATATAGAGGTATTAAGATGAGTTTAACAAAGATTGAAGATTTACCAACAGTATATAATGCTAACGAAACAGAAGAAGCTATATACAAGTTTTGGGAAGATAATGAATGTTTTAAAGCAAATGCAAAATCTGAAAAAGAACCATATTCAATAGTAATTCCACCGCCAAACGTTACAGGTGTGTTGCATATGGGACACGCTTTAGATGGAACTTTGCAAGATATTTTAGTTCGTTATCATAGAATGGCAGGTTATGAAACATTATGGATGCCTGGTACTGACCACGCAGGTATTGCTACTCAAAACGTTGTTGAAAAGAATTTAAGAGCTGAAAATAAAACTCGTTTTGATTTAGGTAGAGAAAAATTTGTTGAATTAACTTGGAAATGGGCAAATGAACATAAAAGTGCTATTTTAAATCAATTCAAAAGATTAGGTGCATCTTTCGACCGTTCAAGAGAACGCTTTACTCTTGATAAAGGTTGTTCTGATGCTGTTAAAGAAGTATTTGTTAAACTATATGAAAAAGACCTTATTTACAAAGGTGCATATATCGTAAACTGGTGTCCTCGTTGTCAAAGTGCTATTTCTGACATCGAAACAGATTACGAAACAGAAAAAAGTAATCTTTGGGAAATTAGCTATCCATTAAAAGATGAACAAGGCGCAATTGTTGTTGCAACAACAAGACCTGAAACAATCTATGGTGACGTGGCTATCGCTGTTAACCCTACTGATTACAAATATAAAGATTTAGTTGGTAAAACAGTTTTAGTTCCTTTAACAGGAAGAGAAATTCCAATTATTGCTGATGATTATGTTGATAAGAGTTTTGGTACAGGTGCTTTAAAAATTACTCCTGCTCACGACCCTAATGACTATGAAGTTGGCAAACGTCATAACTTAAAACCAATTTGGGTAATTGATGAAAAAGGTAATATGAAAAATTGCCCTGAAGTATTTAAAGATGTTCAAGGTTTATCTCGTGAAGAAGCTCGTCAAAAAACTGTTGAATTACTTGAATACAATAATCGTTTGGTTAGAATTGTTCCACTTGAACACAATGTAGGTAAATGTCAAAGATGTAATACAACTATTGAACCATTATTATCAGAACAATGGTTTGTAAGAATGGAACCTTTATCTAAAGCTGCTATTGCTGCAATTGATAATGGTGATATTAAATTTGTTCCTGAAAGATGGACTAAAAACTATCTTGGTTGGATGACAAATATTCGTGACTGGTGTATTTCTCGTCAATTATGGTGGGGACATCAAATACCTGCTTATTATCATAATGAAACAGGTGAAATGGTTGTTGCTAAAGAAAATCCAGATCCAAGCAAATATACTCAAGATTCTGATGTTCTTGATACTTGGTTCTCATCAGGTTTATGGCCATTTTCAACAATGGGTTGGCCAAATACTTATGCTGAAGATTTCAAAAAATTCTATCCAACATCAACTTTAGTAACAGGTTTTGATATTATCTTCTTCTGGGTAGCAAGAATGATTACTATGGGTGAAGAATTTACTAAGAAAGCACCATTCTCAACAGTTTATATTCACGGTTTAATTCGTGATGAAAATGGTCAAAAAATGTCCAAATCTAAAGGTAATACAATTGACCCTGTTGGTATTATTGATAAGTATGGTTGTGATGCTTTAAGATACACATTAACTTCACTTTGTACTTATGGTGGTCAAGATATCAAAATTAGTGATGAAAAATTTGAATATGGTAGAAATTTTGCTAACAAAATTTGGAATGCATCAAGATTTGTTCTTATGAATCTTGAGGGTATTGATAACAAAGATATCGATTTTGATAATTTAACTTTAGCTGATAAATGGATTTTAAATAAATTAAATGAAACAGCTAAAGAAACTAATGAAAATATTAAAAATTACAGAATAGGTGAAATGGCTCATACATTATATGATTTCTTCTGGAATTCATATTGTGATTGGTATGTAGAAATTGCAAAAGTTCAACTTCAAGATGAAAACTTAAAATTAAACACTCAAAGAGTTTTAAGATATGTTCTTGATATGGCTTTAAGATTACTTCACCCAATTATGCCACATATTACTGAATCTATTTGGCAATTATTACCAAAAAATACTGATGTTAAAGCAATTATGCTTTCAGGTTTCCCTAAATTTGAAGAGAAATTGGCTTTTGCTGAAGAAAATGTTCAAATGGAATTGGTATTTGAAACAATTAAGTCTTTAAGAAACGTAAGACAAAGCTTTAATATTCCTGTTTCATCTAAAGTTAATATTGAAATTATTGCTAATGCAGGCGAAGAAAATATCTTCAAAAAAGTTGAAGCATATATTCACCGTTTAGCAAAAGTTGAAGATATTAAATATGTTGATGAAAGTCATAAAACTATTAAGCAATCAGCTTCAACAGTTGTAAGCAATTCAAAAGTTATTGTTCCTCTTGCAGGTTTGATTGATTTAGATGAAGAAGTTAAACGTCAAAACAAAAAGCTTGAAAAACTTTTAGGTGAAAAGAATGGCTTGCTTGCAAGAACTAATAATGAGAAGTTTATGGCTAATGCAAAACCTGAATTAATTGAGGCTACTAAAAACAGAATTGCAGAAATTGAAGTTCAAGAAAAAGCAATTAATGATTTAGTAAATTCTTTAAAAGGTTAATAAATAATTGAAATAGAAAACAGCCCATATGGGCTGTTTTTTTTATATCTTTGCCTCTAATAATTTTTGGTGGCAAAGCTCATCTTCCTTTTCTACCCATAGTTGTCGAATAGAATGATAATCTTGCTCTACAATTACTTTTTTAAAAAGAACATAATTCATATTCGAACAATCAATGTTGTTTAATTCTTCTATATAAAATTCTGTTGAACCACAATTAGGACAGAATTTTGTTTCCGGCTTTATTTTATCGTATTCAAAATGTGCTGTTCTCTTGATATTGCAACAATTACAGCGAACTAAATACCATTTGTTCTTTACTAATTGTCCGCAGTCTGGGCAATATGCTTCTTCTACATCAACAGGTACGTGTAGGTGTTTACATTCTTTTGATTTTTTAAAAAAATTTAGTAGCATAATTTTTTTATAAGGTTTTATTTTTAATA
This sequence comes from Candidatus Avigastranaerophilus sp., assembly GCA_045538205.1. Taxonomy (GTDB): domain Bacteria; phylum Cyanobacteriota; class Vampirovibrionia; order Gastranaerophilales; family Gastranaerophilaceae; genus Avigastranaerophilus. The sequence continues at coordinate 17,028 of JAZSQW010000081.1, forward strand.
GTCAATTTTTGATGAAATCTTTTAAAAGTTGCAAAAAGGCTGAAATGTAGTAAAATTGTGTAATAGGTACTAAAATAAAGTGATTTTTATGAGAAAAAATAATTTTGGTAGAAAAATAAAAGATTTTTTGTATTCTAAATATACGTTGAATGTTTTTCTTACGTTAGTTTTTGCAATTTCTTTTACTTGGATATTAGTTTATAAATATTCACATCAAACAATTGTTGCTGATAATAATACAAGTAAAATCGAGATAAAAGCACCTCACGATATTATTGTTGTTGATAGTGTAAAAACAGAGGCAAGACGTAGAGAAAAAGCTAAAAGTGTAGATTTTATTTATAAGCCAAGTGATAATTTATATATTCAAAATAATTTGGCTGAGTGTATTGACGATATTAAAAATATTCGTGCAAGTAAGGCTACATATAGAGAAAAACAAAATCAGCTTGAAGTATTATTAGATGTTTCTAATGAAGATGCAGATTTCGTTATTTCTTATATTTTGAATTCTCCCGAAGAATCATTGGAAAAAGTTTTCGTTTCTGCAAATAAATCATTATCTTATGTATTAACCGAAGGTATTACAGAAAAAGATTTTGAAGAAAATTCTTTAAATAAAATTATTAGAAGAAATATTGAACAAAATACTTTAAATTCTCAAATAAAGGTTATAACTGCATTATTAAAACAAGTAGTTGTTCCGAATATGATTATAGATGAGGAAGCAACAACACTTGCAAGAAAAAATGCAAGAGAAATGGTTGCTCCAATTAAAGTTCAATTTAAAAAAGGCGATACTATTGTTAAAGTTGGCGAGCCTATCACCTTATTGAAAAAAGAAGCATTAAGTAAGGCTGGTTATAATATATTAAAAATAAATTACAAGGGAATTTTAGGGATATTCTCTTTGGTTTGTTTGGGAATATTTTTTGTATATTGTTATTTAAGATATTTCGAACCAAAATTCTTAAAGAAAAGACTTATGCTTATAGTAGCAACATTGTCTTTGATTATTGCGGGGTTGGCAACATTTTTACCGGCAACTTGGTCAGTATTTGCTTTGCCGTTCCCATTCTTTGCAATAATTTTATCTGTATTTTTTAATCCAAGAACTTCGTTCTTTATAACAGTAACATTATTGACTGTAATTGCTTTATCTCTGCAATTCTCAGCTTTAGCAATGTCAATTTTCATTTTGTCAGTAGTTACTTCTATAATAGGAATGCCAACTGTTAAATATACATTCAGATTTGATTTGGTAAGAGTTGGTTTGTATACTTCTGCTGTAATGGCATTTTTGATTTTCTGTGTATATTATGACTTAGGAAAAGAGTGGTTAACTCAAAATATAATGGTTGCTGTATTAAATGGATTTTTCTCAGGGGTAGTTGCTCCTGGTCTTATTCCTTTCTTTGAAAGTGTATTCCAAGTGGTAACAATGTTTGGGTTATCAGAGCTTGGTGATTATAATCAACCATTATTGAAAAAATTACACGAAGTTGCTCCTGGTACGTTTGAACATAGTTTAAGAGTTTCAAATTTGGCAGAATCAGCTGCTGAAGCAATTGGTGCAAATCCTATTTTAGCAAGAGTTGGTGCTTTGTATCATGATATTGGTAAGATTAAACGACCATTATTCTTTGTAGAAAACCAAACTTATAGTGGTATTGAAAATCCACACGATAAGCGTACTCCTCGTGAAAGTAAAATGTATATTACTTCACATACAAAAGATGGTATTGCGTTTGCTAAAGAATATCATTTGCCAGATGTAATTCAAGATTTTATTATTCAACATCACGGTGATTCTTTGGTTAGTTATTTCTATAACAAAGCTGTTAGCGAAGAAGGTGTTGAAAATGTTCATGAAGAACAATTCCGTTATACAGGACCACGCCCTAATACTAAAGAAACAGCTATTGTAATGATTGCTGATGCTGTTGAGTCTGCTTCAAGAACATTGAAAGATCAGTCTCAAGAGGAAATTGAAAATTTAATTAATAAGCTTATTCAAGATAGATTAAATGATAATCAGCTTTCTGATAGTCCTTTAACATTGAAGGATATTAAGGTTGTTGGCGCTACTTTATCAAGAGTATTGCGTTCAGTATTCCATAAGCGAATTAAATATCAAGAAGCAAACGAAGAAACACAGGAAAAGAATTAATTAGGTAATTAATGTGGAAATAAATGTTTTTATAGAAAATACTTATGAACAATATGAAATAGACGAAGTTAAACTATATAATTCTTGTAAGAAAATTGCTGATTATATTTTTTCTCAGAAAAGTATTATTGAAAAATCTTGTTTGAAAGATTATGCCGAAGATAATATTTTCTTTGATATTGTTTTGATGAATAATGAAGAAATTCATAGAATTAATCGTGAATATAGGCAAAAAGATTCACCTACTGATGTTATAACTTTTGCATTGTTTGCTGATGCACCCAAGGAAGAACAATTTGTTTTTGATAATGAAATTCATTTGGGCGAGATGATGATTTCTCTTGATAAGATTGAAGAACAAGCAAAGGAAAACAATGTTTCATTTGATGATGAAATGTATTATATAATTGCACACGGTATTCTTCACTTGTTGGGTTTTGACCATTTGACAGAAAATGATTACAATTATATGGTAGATGTGCAGAATAAAGCAAAGGCAATAGTGTATGACAAAATTTAAGTCTTCAGGTTTTAAAGAAAGTTTTTACCACGCTTTTAGAGGTTTAAGATTAGCTTTTAATTCTCAACGCAATTTTGTTATTGAAATTTTTACTGCTTGTATTGTTACTACAGTTGCTTTGGTTCTAAAATTTTCACCATCTGATTTATGTATATTATTTATAATGATAGCAATGGTTTTAGTTGCTGAAATGTTGAATTCAATTATTGAATTTACTTTAGATGCAATTTATAAAAACAATTATTCTAAATTAGTTGAAATGGCAAAAGATATGTCTGCAGGTATGGTTTTATTGGTTTCAATTGTTAGTGTAATTGTTGGATTTGTTTTATTCTATCCATACATAATTAATCTTTTTATAGATTAATTATTGGATATTTATAAATAATTTTTCATCATTAATGATTTTTTCAAAATTTAGAAGATTGTATGTTTCGTTCTCTTCTATAAATTCTGAAATTACATATTCTTCATTATTTTTTGCATTACTTTTTATTTCATTGATATTATCTATATTTTTTATTCCTTTGATATCATCAACTAATAATGCAATATTAAAGTTTTTGCCTTCTGTTATAATTAGTTTTTGTTTTTCAGAAATATGAGAATTTTCATTGTTTAAAAATTTCTTTAAATCAACAACTACAAGGAAATCACCATTATGGCTAATTATTCCTTGAATAAAATCTTTTGTATATGGAAGTTTTGTTATTTTTAGTCTTTTTAAAGATATAAATTCTTTTACGTATTTTAGTTCTATATAATAGTTGTGATTATCCAAAGTGAATAAAATAAACTGATCTGATTTTTGTGTATCTAATACAGAATTATCAGTTTCATTTGTAATTTGGTATCTTTGGGTTCTCATATTTAAAATTTGTTTTGATTTATTATCTGTTGGTAATAATGATAAATAATTATGAATATTTTCTGTTTCAACTTTATCTGAGAATTTTTCTAAAACTTTATATGGATTAATTATATTGATAGAATCATTTTCATTATTATAAACTTCTTCTATAATATGGTTTTTTGTTTCATATGGAAGAGTTTGGATTTCTTCTTTTTTAATTTTAGTAATAGTTGCCACATCATCAATTAATACAGCAAAAATTTCATTTGTTGTATTTACAAGCAATAGTTGTTGTTTTATTGTAAGTTGAACAGGTTCAAAGCCAAGTAATGGACATAAATCAACTACTTTTATCATTTGCCCGTTATAGTTAAAAACACCTATGATTCCCTTTGGAGTTTTTGTTGGTATTTGCAATTCGGGAAGATTTATTATTTCTATAATATTGTCAATTCCTATTGCATATAATTTTTTTTGCAAAGAAAAAACAATAAAATTCGTTTGAAGATTATCCATTGTAGGTGCTGAAGTTATTTGGTTTATATTGTTCATTTTAGAATTAACCTTTATAATGATTATACAATAAATCAATGATTAAAAAAACTAAAAAATAAACTATAATTATTCTATAAAGGAGTAAGAGATGGCAAAAGAGAATAAAAGTTTAACAGATAAATTAACAAAGAAAAATATTATAGATACTATTATTTTAGGAATAGTTGCAATTTTAATAGTTATGAGTGTTTTATTTGTTAAAGATAAATCAATCGTAATTTCAATTTCTGCAGTGCTTTTAATTTTCTTTTTGGTGCAATCTCAACTTTCAAGAAAAGGTTTAATTAAAATTATTGATGAAATATTACAAGATGAAACAAAAAATTTGCAACAAGCTTCTGTAAAAGTTATTGATTTGGGTGAAAAACAAAGAAATTTGACATTGAAATACACAGATATGTTAAAAGAAGTTTTGCAAATAACTAAATCATTTAAAAATAATACATTGAAAACTAAAGATAAAACTCAAGAAATATCATCTAAAATTCAATCTACTTATGATGTTTCAGGTGAAGAAGCAAAATCTTTAAAAGAAAATATTGCTTCTATGATGGCTTTAAAAAATAAGGTACAAACTATTGCAGAATTAATTATTGAATTAACAGATTATATAAAACAAATTGGTTCAACAGTTAGTGTGGTTGAAAACATATCAGAGCAAACAAATATGTTAGCATTAAATGCTGCTGTAGAGGCTGCAAGAGCTGGCGAGTTTGGTAAAGGGTTTGCTGTAGTTGCTGGTGAAATTAGAAAATTAGCTGATGAATCAAAACAAGCTACAAATAAAATTACAACTTTAGTTAATGATATCGAACAAACAACATCTTCTACAATTATGGTTACCGAAGATGGTGCTAAAGAGTTTGAAATTGGTGCTAAAACAGCTGCTATTATGAACGATAGCATTAATGCAATTGTAGAAAAAATTAATCAGTTAAGTATTGATGTTAATGAAATTCTTACTGTTTCAATTGAACAACAAGCTATCACAAATGATGTTATAGGAATGCTTGATGAAATGTATCAAGGTATTTCTGAAACAGTAAAAACTCTTGAAGTAAATATTGAAAATATTAGAGAATGTACTGGTCTTCCTTCAAATATTAAAAATATTGCTGATTAGTATAAGGTTTAAAAATGCAATACAATTCTGAAGAATTAAATGAGATTTTAAGAATATTCAAAGTGGAAGCTGAAGAAATCATTCAGGGCTTGAATGATGGAATTATGCTTCTTGAAAAAAATATACAAGATAAAACCCCATTGAAAAAATTATTCCAATTGGCACATTCATTAAAAGGTGCGGCAAGAATGATTGGGTTTAATAGTATTCAGGATATTGCTCATAAAATAGAAGATGTATTAACTATTTTACGTAAAGATTCTGTTGAAATTAGACAGGATTATTTTGAAGTTTTTTATAGAGTTTTTGACTTCCTTTCTTTTTTAGTGGAAAAATCTGTTGAACAAAAGTCTAATTATTTTGATGAAAAAGTTGTTTCTATTATTAGCGAATTGGAACAATGTGTTAATATTGATTCTGTTTTTGATGAAAATAAAATTGTAATTGTTAATAATTACATTGAAGAAAAAAGTATTGATATAAATGCAATAATTTTAGAATTAATGTTTGCTTTAGATAAGGAAGAAGAAAATACCGTAGAGGATATTCTTTCTATCTTTATTGAAAATATAAAAAATTTAAATGAAATATTCTCATCTACACAGTATCAAGAAATAAAAGAAAAAATAACTGATTTAAGTGAGTATTTAAGTAATAAAAATTCTAATGAAATATATATTTCAGTTTGCAAAGATAAATTTTTAGACTTAAAGAGTGATATTCATAATCTATATAAAGAATTGAATATTAAAACGTATTCAAAACAAGCTCCTACTGAGAAAGTGGAAGAGGAGAATAGTAATAATGATTTATCATTAAGAGAAAAAATAATATTATCTTTAGATTACATAATTTCTAATATTCAAAAAGTAAAAACAGATAAAAAAGTAATTGAAGATTATCAAAATAAATTTCAAAAAATTATAGAAAATCTTTCTAATAAACAAGCGCAAGAAGTTATTCAATCTGCAGTTAAAATATTGAACTTGTTTAAAGAAAAAGATACTGTGGTTAATAATGATTGTTATTTGATTCTTTTACAGGCCTTGTATTTGGCAAAAAGAATAATTTCACATGAGAATGAAAACAATCAAAATAATATTCATTCTCTTCAACAAAGAATTAGTGTTGTTGAAGATATGTTCAATGTTGTTAATAATGTTGTGCCTGTTAAAGAAAAAAATGTTTATCAGCAAACGTTATCAGATATACAAAGTAATTTGAATCCAGTTGAACTTCAAGAAATAAAAACATTAAGAGTCGATACAAACAAGATAGATAATTTGGTTTCTCGTACGGGTGAGTTGTTGATTAATGGTTTGAAAACTCGCGAACATATAGTCGAATTATCTAAAATTACTAATAAATTAACTGATTGGAATAGCAATAATAAAGCTATATTGAATTATTTAAAATATCTTGAAAAACGTGGCTTTTTTGCTGAGCATATTGATGAAAGTGTTTATTCTTTCTTTAAAAAAATGCAAACTTTCTTTTTAAATAACGCAGAAATAGTAAATGATGTTACTAATGATTTAAATAAATTATATAACTTAGTTTTAGAAGATGATAATAAGCTTAATCAAACTGTAAAAGAAGTTGAGACAATTGCAACTAATATAAGAGTCTTGCCGTTGGCTACTATTTTCCATTCATTTCCAAGAATGGTTAGAGACATAGCGAAAGAAAAAAATAAAGAAATTGATTTTGTTGTAACAGGTAGTGATACAACGGTTGATAAAAAAATTATTGAAGAAATAAAAATGCCATTGATTCATATTCTTAGAAATGCCGTTTCGCACGGTATTGAAACGCCTGATGTAAGAGTACAAAATGGCAAAAATCAAACAGGTACAATTAAGTTAATTGCAAAGATAGTTGAAAATAATTTAGTTATTACAATGTTAGATGATGGCTATGGAATTAATTTGATAAAAGTAAAAAAATCTGCTATCCATAGGGGGCTTTTGACTGTAGAAGAAGCAGAAGCAATGAGCAATGAACAATTGATGAAGTTATTGTTCTTGCCAGGTTTCTCTACACAAGATTCTGTTACCGATATTTCAGGCAGGGGTATTGGTTTAGATGTTGTAAAAACTAAAATTACAAATTTGAACGGTGAAATTTCTATTGACTCTGAACTTAATAAAGGTTGTGCTGTAACGATTAAGATACCTTTATCAATGTCTTTGTTGAAAACATTTTTACTAAGCGTAAATAATCAAAAATTTGCCATTCCTGTTAATTGTATAAAATATGTTTTAAAGATAAAAAAAGAAGATATTTTTAGTAAAAATGGTAAAGATTGTATTTGGTATGAAGGAATTTCTGTGCCTATATATAATTTGGCTACTGTTTTTGCAGGTGAAACAGATTATTTCGTAAATAATGATGTTTTAACTGTAATAATTATCGAAAATCAAGATAAAATTGCTGCTTACATTACTGATGAATTGTTAGGTGATATAGAAGTATTCCACAAAAAATTAGTAGCACCGATTATAAAGATAAAAAATATAAGTGGCTTTACTACATTATCAACTGGTGAAATTTGTTTGATAATTAATCCATATGAATTGATAAGAAATACAGCAATTGGTGATTCTATTTCTCTTCTATCATTAAAAAATAAGTCTATTGATGATAAGTTGATTGAATTAAAAAATAAGAAAATACTTTTATTTGATAAGAATGACAGGTTTGCTTTTATACAATCAGATATTCAAGAATTAAGTAATTCTGTAAGCATTTTTAATAATATTAATTCTATATATGATTATGTTCTAAAAAATCACGTAGATTTCATTATAT
>JAZSQW010000018.1:0-11967 GCA_045538205.1 Candidatus Avigastranaerophilus sp.
AAGGGTGCTTCTGATGGTATGAAGGTTGGTCTTAATGTAATTGCTATGCTTATTGCTTTAATTGCATTAATTGCTTTATTAGACTTCTTCTTGGGTAAATTAGGAAGTTTTGCTTATAACACTTTACACTTAAATCTATCTTTCATTGGATTAGACCTTGAACACTTATCTATAAAAATGATTTTTGGGAAAATATTCTCTGTATTTGCATTCTTAATTGGTATTCCTCTTAATGAAATAAATACAGTGGGTTCACTACTTGGTACAAAATTTGTGTTAAATGAAGCATTAGCATTTACTGATTTAATTTCTGTAAAAGAATTAATATCAGAGAAAAGCTTTATAATTACAACTTTTGCTCTATCAGGATTTGCAAATTTCTCATCAGTAGCAATACAAATTTCTGGTATTGGAGAAATTGCACCTAACCAAAGAAAAAACTTAGCAAGAATGGGAATTAGAGCGCTAATAGGTGGAACTCTAACATCTTACATTTCTGCTTGTATGGCTGCAATTTTACTATAAGCTTAAATGCTAAGATTTGGATTTGATGCAGGTAATTGAGGTTCATCTTCAAAGCCTGATGTAATAAATCTATGTTTTACAGTCGAATGAATATTTCTCATATTCAAATCTAATTTATCTGTTGGTTTCAACGCCAAATATTTTTTATACTCTTCTTCTGTAAAAGGAGCTCTTATAGTTCTTTTTGCTTCTTTAATAATATATTTATCTTCGCCATCGTCATTAACAATTTTTGCATCAGAATTAGCTTTTAAAACTTTTGCTATTTGTTCTTCTGATTCATCTTTAAATGGATAATAATAAAAATACTTATTAACAAGAGGAATTTGCATTGCGGGTTCTATATCACTAACTTGAGAAAATTTCCCCCATAGGCCATTAAAAGATTGCGGTTTAATAGGACTACATTTTACTGCATTATAAGATATAGATTTTATATTCATGTTTCACTCCACTCGAATTGTTTATACTGAATTAAACACGATAAAAAAATTTTTTGCTATCTAATTTACAAATTTTAATTAATTATTTATAGAATAATAAATTTCTTTTAGTCGTTTCTTACTAATATGTGTATAAAGTTGAGTTGTAGAGACGTCACTATGCCCTAAAAGTTCTTGTACAACTCTTAAATCTGCACCATTTTCTAATAAATGAGTAGCAAAAGAATGTCTTATTGTATGAGGAGAAATATCTTTATCAATTTTTTTCCCTAATGAATTTATAAAAACAAAAACATCTTGTCTTGTAAGTTTTTTGCCATTTTCCTTAATAAAACAATATTTTGTTTTTAAATTATACTTCTTTATTATATATTCTCTCTCTTTTAAATAATTTTTTATTGCAACACAAGACTTTTTACCAATAGGAACAATTCTTTCCTTTGAGCCTTTACCATAACATTTAATAAATTTAGAATTCAAATCAATATTAGAAAGTAAAAGATCTGTAAGTTCTGAAACTCTTAACCCAGCAGCGTACAACAATTCTAAAATCGCTTTTTCCATTGTAGTCATAGACATAGATAAAATTTGATTTATTTCCTTCATAGAAAGAACTTTTGGCAATTTTTTAGGCAATTTTGGAAGTTCAATATCTAAAGCAGGATTTCGATTTATTATTTCATTAATATTTAACCAACTAAAAAACCCTTTTATAGAAGCAATTTCTCGTGTAATGCTTCTTGGTGTATATTTTTTATCGTATAAATTTTTTATGTATAAATTCAATGTAAATCGAGTAATATCATCGAATGAATTTATGCCTTTTTCCTCTAAAAATTCAGATAGAAAATACAAATCAGAACGATATGCCAAAATAGTATTTTCTGACAAACCACGTTCTACTTCAAGGTATTCTAAATATTGAGAAATTAAAGGTGTTAACATACCTTTATTTTACCATTTTTTTAAATAGTTAGAAGCGTTTATTTTTAAAACGAGCAAGAGTTGCATCAGCTCTTTTTATAAGTTCTTGTGCTTTTTGCTCATTTTCTACGTCACTATTATCAACTATTTTAACTTCAGTTGATGGAATATAACCTTGATCATCTTTCTTTTTAGATAGATTTAAAGCAGCCGCAGGATCTTCAGTAGCATTTTCAACTGGCGCATTTAATGAATTCAATGGAGTATTTGCATTAGGTGCTTGTTGCGCAGTTTGTGATGCAGACTGTGGCGCAACTTGTGTTGTAACCTGTGTAGTTACTTGAGGCATAGCAACCATATTTGGATGCGGAGCAACATTAACTTGTGGATATACTGGCATATTTACTGGTGGATAACCTGGCATATACGCTGGATAGCCCACTTGTGTTTGTACTTGTGTATAGCCTATTGGATAAGGCGCTTGTAGAGTTCCTGCAACATTTCCACTTTGATTTACATTATTATTTTGTTGCGAATTAAGATTTGTAGCATATTGTTCTACCAAGTTTGTCGTTCTCGGTGTAACGATACCTTGATTTGAATTAGAGCTTTGAGCTTCTACTGATGTTGTAGGCGTATTTTCTTTTGATTTTTCCTGTTCTTCTTGTTTTTTCAAATATGTTTCTGGTTTACCAAAAATCATATGACCTAATTTTGTAAGTGGCTTTTGTAATAACGGCTGAAGAACAAACAAGATTAATACAAAACGCATAGCACCAGAGCCAAAGCCTTTAACTTTTTTACCAATTTTTTGAAGTGTGGTTGCACCTTTAATATCATCTAAACTTGATGCTAAGAATTGACCAGCAGCCTTTAATGGTTTTTCCCACCATTTTAAATCTAATTTACCTTTGAAATTTTTAACATATTTAGTAGCTTCTTCCAAACCTTTTTTAGCTAAATTTTCAGCTTGAGTAGCAGAGCCACCTTTTAATAATAATTTCTTTTGAAGATTAGCCATTTTTAATGCTTCAGCAGTAATATTTTTATCCGCATTAGCAGCTTTAACAATATCAGCAAGTTTCTTTCTTGCTTCAACAGTCATACCTCTATATTTATTACCACCAAGCTTATAAGCAAGCTTAGTAGCTGGTTGCATAACCATCAATGGTGCCCAATCAGCAAAAACAATATGAGCGAATGTACTTAATTTTTCGCCTTTTGGTGCTTCTTTAGTTTCTTTTACAGCTGTTTTTAAAACATTTGCGAAATAAATAATACTAAATATATCCATACCTAAAGAGGCTTTATTTTTACTTAAGAAATCAGATGTAGAGAAACCAATTTCTTTAAATTTCAAACCACCTTTTGCTAAAGCTTTACCCAATCCAGTTTTACCAACTTTAGAATCGGCAGCCTTTAACATATTTCTTAAGCCTTCAATATTTTTACTTTTATTTGTTTTAAGAAAATCATCAGCAGCTTTTATAATATCATCAATTGGAGATTCTTTAGTAACAGTAAGTGTCGTACCCAATTTTTTAGCTTTAGATTCTAACATTTCAACTAAAGCGTCAGCATATTTTTCTGACATTTTAACAGCTTTTCCCATTTGATTTTTATGAATTGCTTTATAATTATCGCCAAAATATTTAGCGAATCTACCATTTTTAAAATCTTTAATTTTCGGCAGTATTTTTTTGCCATGATTTTGCAGTTTCAAAGAATCTGAAATTTTATCACCCATTTTAGCCAATTTGCCAAGAATTGACTTTTCTTCTTTGCCTGCCATTAAAACATTATTTATAAATAAAATTGCAGCTGTTAATGGAGCAGCTAATAATACACTTTCTTTATCTATACCCATTGACGAACTTAATAACGCATTATTTTCAACAGTAGTATTAACAGCCTCTTTCGACTTGTTAATCGTATTATCTAACTGTTGTTGGTTAATCCCTGTATTTGATAAATTATACTGACTCGGATAACCATTTATCATGTTCGCCATAAATACACTCCTTATATTTAATAAAACAAAAGTTTAAGAGAATTGCCCTTTTTTCAACAAATATTTCTAATTGTTAACAATTAATTTAAATATAAAAAAAAGACTGATTTAAAATCAGCCTTTTTTATATTTTTCGTATCACTTTTAGCCATCTGAGAATATTTTAAATGTTCTTTCAATATTACTACTAATAACCTTATCAACAGACTCTATTTCTTTCGCAATAGCTTCATGTTGAGTTTCCAATTGTTTAATTTCCATCTCAATTTGACTTTCTTTTCTTTCTAATTGAGATGTTTCATACTCATAAGTACTTAACGCTTGAGCATCATCAGATGTATCTAATACCCATTCAACATCCGTATCTCCTTGTAAAATTTCAGGAGTTAAGCCCATTGTTTCATCATTTGTATTAACTGCGTATAAACGGCCATTCATAATTTGTTGTTCAAGAACATCAGCTCTTGTTAACATTTCACCGCCATCTATAATATTATAAGACTTACCATTAGTTACAGTAGATCCATCATCTTTCATTTGTTTTTCATTAATTGTCGCTGTACCATCTGCATTGATAGTAACTAAATCTTTACCATAAATATCTTTTGGAACTTTCCAACTTCCATCATCATTTTTAGTCAAGTAAAGATTACCCTGAGCGTCTGCTACAACAAAACCAGCAGCATTCATATTTTCAAGATTAAATGGAACAGAAGTTTTTGCATATTCACTTTCTGCATTTAAATCAGGAACTTTCACCATCAACTTATAATTACTTAACGCATCAGAATAAGTTTTAGCAATTTTTTCTTGATCTCTCGCTAACGTATTTTGTCTTTGAGACAAAATAATTTGCTCAAGCTCAATATCACTAAGCCTTGATGTTAACATTAATAATCTGCCTTGTGATGATGATAATCCCATCGTTTTCTCCAATTCTTAGAATTACACAATATTGTAATCGGCAAAAATTGAAAAAACTTAAGGGTTTTTATCTCTTTTGTTACAAAGATGTAACAAATTATCTATTTTTAATATAGTTAGAAATATCAATAACTTTATTTACTTCTTGAGGAATAAAATATTCGCAAGTAGACCAAAGTAATGTTTCTGGAACTTCTACACAATCTTGGTTATCTACTGCATATTTATTACAATAACCTTTTACCATGTTATTTGTCCCATCAATTTTTGGTGAAAAATAAGCGCAAGCCTGACATATTTTTAACCTAAAACCATGTTGTTCTAAAATATCAGAAATATTTTTTACAGCATCACACATTCTTACATAACTTTGAGCTGTTTCTTGTTTCTTATTTTTATATCTAAAAATAGCTTTTTTAAAACCACCATCAGAAACTAATTCCAAATGACAAGGAAAAACATTTCTTCCATTTGTTACATTTACAGGAACTGTTACTGTTTCAATATTAGAAGATTTTTTCTTTTTTTCAAATTTAAATAACTTGCTCAACATTTTATTTTCACAAATCAATTCAGACAATGTATAAAATGGACAAGAAGCAAGATATAATAATGGCTTTACATATAAATGTGTTTTATATACAGAAAAACCAAAAGCAAAAGCCAATACAACTGCTAAAACCACAGACCAAGCGACATCAACAAAAAAGAATTTTGCTGAATAAATACCAACACATAATAGCAACCCTATTAAAACAATTGGATTTGGCTTTAACATTGAGAACAAGAATTCTGCGAATTTAAAATTCATCAATGATTTAAAATTTAAACAATGGAAAAATAAAGCCATTTTTTGTGTAAATTTAGGTCTTCTTAATTCATAATCAACTGAAGAAACAAATGTTTTTATCTCAGGAACAAATTTTGGCGGATAATTAACACTTGTTAGTAAGAATGAATATTTTAATTCTGAATTAGCATCTCTGAAATCAATACATTGTATTTTTTCTAAAACTTCATGTTTAATAACAGTAATATCAGAATCAATAGGAACAGCCAAACCTAAATTTGCTCTACCTTTTTTCATTACATTTGTATTGTATTCATTTACATTAGACCAAACTTTTTCATAATAATCAGCTTCTTCCAAGAAAATTTCTGTAGAACCAACAACTACATCATTTTCTTGTAAAGCTTCATTTATCTTATATAAGAAATCATTTTGTACAACACGATTTGCATTTAAAAATACATAAGCATCAACTTTTTTAAAAGACAATAAATTTTCCAACAACCAAGATATTGCTTTATCTCTACCCATAGGAGCATCATCAGTTAATCTCCACAATTTTGCCCCACCTACAAACTCTAATTTGTTAGAAGAATTATCACTACAATTATCTAAAATAATATGAGTCTGATAATTTCCTTTTGGATAATCTTGTTTGTTTAACTGTTCTAATAAGTTAACGATTGTTTTTTCATTATTATGTGAATATATAATAACCAATAAATTCTTATACTCTTTTTGTATATTTTCATTTGATTTTTTCTTGATATTGAAAACACTGAAAATAACAATTAGTAAATAATATATTGTAAAAACAGCTATATATAAAAAGATTAATGTTGCTAATAAAAATAAAATAAACATGCTCTTCCACCTTCCCCATGTCATTTTATTAAAAAAATAAGTTTTTTTCTACTATATTGAAACGAATATAAAATCAATAGAATGTAAATTTTTATTAAAATAATAATAAAAAATCTAAACATTTTTATCAATCTGAATTATTATAGTTGTAACAAATCCCCAAATCTCCTCCCAAGATTATTAAGTATTAGCTGCAAAGCAGCTTTTTTTTTGTCTAATTTGGGACTATTTTTTTTCTACAGTTTGAATAAATTTTTGTTTATTTTTATATTCATAAGAACAATCAATATCAACAAAACCTGTTCTTAATAAATGATTATTTATAAAGGTTTTATTATCTAAATAAACATAAGCTAAATCAATACCGGTTTTATCTTTTTTTATTTCATCAAATTTTAAAAATATTTTTCTACCTTTGAATTTTTTGTTCAAAAATTCAATAGCTTCATTTTCTGTCTTTTTGATTGTTTTAATACCAATCAACTTAATAATATTACCATTTGATAATTCTATTTTTTCTGGAGATATTATATTTTTTACCTTAAATAAATCTTCTTTTTTAACAGAGTTCTTATCTATTTTAGAACCAAACTGTAACTTCTTTACATCAATTTTTTTATCCATTTTATGTGGATCTTTAAACAAATATGGAAGTTCAGAAAAAGATGGAATTTCTATATTTTTATCTTCAGTAAGAATTAACTTATCTACAGAAGATAATTTTTCTTGAATAACTGATTTAAAATCTTGATTAAGCTCATAACCTATTGAATTTCTACCTAAATTATTAGCTGCCAATAAAGTAGTACCACTACCAGCAAATGGATCTAAAACTGTTTCACCATAGAAGGAAAACATTTTAATAAGACGTTTAGGCAACTCTTCAGGAAACATTGCGATATGACCATTTTGTTTAACTCCAGGAAAAAACCAATGAGATGAAAAATACTCATTCCACTCTTCCTTAGTCATTTGAGATTTTTTCTTTTGTTCTTCCGTAACTTTTAATGGTTTTCCTAATTTCTTAAAAATAAGAATAAATTCATAATCCATTTTTAAGATACCATTTCTTGGATATGGGAAACTACCCATAATTGCCCCACCACCTGAAGTATGCATTGTTGTTGTTTTTTGCCAAATAACAGCCCCCATATAATCAAGTCCAAGAGCCTCGCAAAAACGAATTATTTCAGTTCTTATAGGAATTACTTTATAACGCCCATAATAAACACTACGTGCAAATTGGTCACCAATATTTATACATAATCTACAACCATCAGAAAGAACTCTGTTACACTCCTTCCAAACCAAATTAAGATTATTTATATAATCTTCATAACTATCGTTAAAACCAATTTGAGAATCACTACCATAATCCTTTAATTGCCAATAAGGTGGCGAAGTAATAATTAATTGCACAGATTTATCAGGAATATCCTTCATTGAACGACTATCGCCAAATATTATTTTGTGTTCCGTCATAAATCCCCACTAACTATTATTAAAAAATTATAAAAAAAATGAATATTACGGTCAAGAAAAATAAAAAAAAGGACGTAATAAAATTACGTCCAATTCTTATTTCATACTTCCCTAATTTTTAAAAGAATTTTTAAAGCTGTTGATAGCATTTTTTCTTTGTTGTTGTCTTGCTTGTGCAGCTTTTTTGTTAGCTTCAGCTTGTTTTTTATAAGCAGCTTGCTTAGCTTCTAAATCTTTTTTAGCTTGTGCTTGTTTTGCTTCTGCAGCTTTTTTGTTAGCTTCAGCTTGTTTTTTATAAGCAGCTTGTTTAGCTTCTAAGTCTTTTTTAGCTTTTTCTTGTTTTGCTTTTGCTTCTGCTTGTTTCTTTTCAAGAGCTTTTTTGTTAGCTTCTTGTTGTTTTTTTAATTCAGCTTGCTTTGCTTCTAAAGCTTTTTTATTTGCTTCTTGTTGTTTTTTATAAGCAGCTTGTTTAGCTTCTAAATCTTTTTTAGCTTGTTCTTGTTTAGCTTTTGATGCTGCTTGTTTTTTTGCTTGTTCTTTTTCCCAAGCTTGTTTTTTTGCAGTAATAGCATTTAATTTTTTAGCAATCATTGATTCTTCTTGTGAAGTATCTACTGATACAGTTGCTGCATTAGCAATACCTGAGAATCCTACAAATACCATTGTTGCTAAAGCAATAGTAAATAATGATTTTTTCATTGTTTCTCCCTTCATAACTATGATGACCAACCACCTGTAGACTTAACAACCGGTCTAACTGGAGCTGGTTTTGGTTGTGGTTTATTAACAGTATTAGTTTTATTTTGTGAATATCCAAAGCCATTTTTATATGATGGCGCATTAGAATTATTTACATTCGTTTTCTTCTTTTGAACATAATTTTGATTCATTTGATCATCAAACCATTGGCCTACTGGATTTGTTCTAACTTTATGACCACCTGTTGGTCTAAAAGTATCTGCATAATAACCATCGTTAGCAATAACCATATTTGCACTAATTAATGCGATTGCTAATGACATAAAAATAACTTTTTTCATAAATACTCATCCTCTTTTCGACTTATATAACGATAAATAAATTAAAAAGTTCAAAATAATATATATATAATACCATATTTTCAAAAATTTCAATAAAAAAATGTATTTACTTTATAAAAAAAATCATTAAAAATATATATTATGAAGAAATTAATTTCACTAATAATCATCATTTTAATGTTTTCTCCAATTGTTTTTTCGGAAGAAAAAGGAAACGAAACGAAAAAGAATTGGAGTGAAAATCAAGATGTGTTTAATAAAGGTTTTGAAGACCAAGAAGCAGTAACAGACACAAAATTCAAAAAAATGATTGAACAATTAAAAGAACGTTCTCTAACAAGAAAACAAAGAAAAATAAGAAACGAAGTAAAGCCATTATCACCTTCTATTGATGAAGATCATTTAAAAACTTTTACAGAAAGCCAAAATCCTGATGACCAATTAAGCCAAACTTTAACTGTTACAATACCAATGGAAGCTTATGATATAACAGGCAAAAAAATCGCACCTGGTTATTATAAATTATCTTGCCGTAAATTATCAGAAAATATTTATGTATTAGACTTATCACAAGGTCCAAGAAAAGTTCTAACAGTTGAAGCAAAACAAACTCAACAAGATTTAGAACAAGACACAATACAATTCTGCAACGCAGAAATTATTGACGGCAACAGAATTAGATTAATGTATGGAAGCATAGATCTAAATTTGGTTGGCTATTTATATTTTAATTAATACCTTTGCGTTCTCTTAATTCTTTTAATTCTTTTTGGAACGGAGATATTGCAGTTAATCTTTCAACAATTGCAGGCATTTGCGCAATTGTATAATCAACTTCTTGCTCTGTTGTATATCTACTCAAACTAAAACGAATACTTCCATGTAAAGCAGTAAACGGTACGCCCATTGCTTTTAAAACATGACTTGGATCTAAACTGCCTGAAGTACAAGCACTACCAGAACTTGCACAAATTCCAACATCATTCATATTTAAAAGAATTAATTCGCCTTCTATATATTCAAAACCAATATTTGTAGTATTTGGAACTCTTAAACTTGAAGCCGAATTTAATCTTGTATTATATATTTTAGATAAAATACCTTTTTCTAATTTATCTCTTAATTCTTTAACACGAGTTACCTCATAAGAAAGATAATCTTGAGCCATTTGAGCAGCTTTTGCCATACCAACAATAAATGGAACATTTTCAGTACCTGCTCTTTTACCTCTTTCTTGATGACCACCAATTACTAAAGGTGTAATTAATGTTGAAGATTTAACATACAAAGCACCAATGCCCTTTGGAGCATGAAACTTATGACCTGAAATACCCATTAAATCAATATCAGTATCTTTAACATTTAATTTTATTTTACCTGCAGCTTGAACAGCATCAACAAAAACTTTTGTTTTTGGATTGATTGATTTTACTTTACTTGCAATTTCTTCAACAGGGAATATAACACCTGTTTCATTATTTGCATACATTATAGAAACTAATGCTGTTTTTTCTGTAATGGCATTATATAACTCTTCTTTATTTATTTCACCAACAGCATTAACACCAACATAAGTTACACTATAACCTTCTTTTTCAAGTTGCTTATACAAATTCAATACACAAGCGTGTTCAACTTTTGTTGTAATTATATGATTCATAGCTTTATTTTCAGACAACACGCCACGAATAGCCATATTAGCGCTTTCACTTCCAGAAGCTGTAAAATAAATTTCTTTTGACTGTTCAGCGCCAAAAAATTCTTTTATAGTTTCTCTTGCTTCTTTAATAACTTTAGAGTTTTTTCCACCAAAATCATACATACTTGATGGATTACCATAAAAGTCAGAAAAATATGGAAGCATAACCTCTACAACTTTATCATCAACTTTTGTTGTAGCATTATTATCTAAATATATAAGTTTTGAATCTGTCATCTTTTACACCTGAATAATTTCTATATTTTCGTCAATATGTTGTCTTAAAATAGCTTGAACAAAATTATGCAATGTCATTTGAGCTCTATTACATACCTGACATCTTCCTGTAAGCTTAACTTTAATTTTATTATCTTCAACATCAATTAACTCAATATCTCCACCATCTTTTCTTAATTCTGGAGAAATATATTTTTCAATAATATTATTAATTTTAATAATCATTTGAGTTTTTGTTAGTTTTACAGGCTCTTTATCTTTTATAATTTCTTCAATTATACTTTGAATTTTATCTTGGCAACGACCACAACCACCACCAGCTTTTGTATAATTAATAATATCTTGAATGGTTTTTAAATTATTTGTTTTAATTTCACTTTCTAAAAAAGCTCTTGTTATGCCAAAACAATGACAAACTTCTTCTTCATCGCCAGAAGGAATAACAACTTCTTCATTATAATAATCAGCAATTGCAGCCTCTAAAGCTTCATGCCCCATAACAGAACAATGCATTTTTTCTGGAGGTAAACCACCTAATTGTTCAACTATTTGCTTATTGGTAATTTTTCTTGCTTCATCAATATGCTTACCAATAACCATTTCTGTAAGAATACTTGAACTTGCAACCGCACTACCACAACCAAATGTTTGAAATTTTGCATCTGTGATAATGCCATTTTTATCAACTTTTAGATACAACTTTAACATATCACCACAAGAGATTGAACCTGCTTCCCCAATTGCATCAGCATCTTCAATAAATCCTGCATTTCTTGGATTTCTATAGTGATCCATTACTTTCTCTGAATAATCCCACATAATTTCATTCCTTCTTTTCCTTTATTATACATCAAAGAAAAAAAACTACCCTTATTATAAAAGAATAAAAAGAGGAACAAATGTTCCTCTAAAAATGATACGAAAATGAAAACTTTTTTGGTTAAACTTGTGACTTATAATTTTTGTTTTAATCCTTTCGGATTTATATATTAGCCTACACCTTTGAATTTTGGTGTTGCTCTGTCGAT
>JAZSQW010000033.1:0-2575 GCA_045538205.1 Candidatus Avigastranaerophilus sp.
ATCAGCACAAGTAATTGTTTCATTTTCAAGGTTAATGATTAAATCTTCACAACCAGAAACACAAGGTTTACCCATACCTTTAGCAACTACTGCTGCGTGAGAAGTAGCACCACCACGTAATGTTAATACACCTTGAGCAACTGCCATACCATGAATATCATCAGGACAAGTTTCAATTCTTACTAAGATAACTTTTTCACCTTTAGCACCACGTTCGGCAGCTTCTTCTGTATCAAATACAATTTTACCAACAGCAGCACCAGGAGATGCATTTACACCTTTAGAAACAACGTGTGCGTGTTTTACAGCTGCTGGGTTAAAGCATGGTAATAATACTTGGTATACTGAATATGGATCAACTAATTTAATAGCTTGTTCTTTTGTTACGATACCTTCTTCATACATATCAACGGCAATTTTAATAGCAGCTTTTGCTGTTCTTTTACCGTTTCTTGTTTGAAGAATCCATAATTTACCACGTTCAATAGTAAATTCCATATCTTGTACATCGTGATAACCATTTTCTAATTGTTTAGCAATAGAAACGTATTGTTTGTACAATTCTGGCATATCATCTTCTAATTCAGCAATTTGTTTTGGTGTTCTGATACCTGCAACAACGTCTTCACCTTGTGCATTTACTAAGTATTCACCATAGAATTTGTTTTCACCTGTAGCTGGGTTTCTTGTGAAAGATACACCAGTTGCACAGTCATTACCCATGTTACCGAATACCATTGTTTGTACGTTTACAGCTGTACCGAAGTTATGATCAATTTTGTTCATATTTCTGTAAGCAACAGCACGAGGAATATTCCAAGAACGGAATACAGCTTCAATAGCTTCTTGTAATTGTACATATGGATCTTGTGGGAATTCTTTACCTGTAACTTCTTTAATTACATTTTTATAGATAGGAATTAAAGATTTTAAACCTTCAGCAGAGATTTGTGTATCTTCTTTAACGCCTTCTTTTTCTTTTAATTTTTCTAATTCAGATTCGAAATATTTTTGTCTGTCCATTTCCCAAGCAACAGAACCAAACATTGTTAAGAATCTTCTATATGAATCATAGCAAAATCTTGGGTTGTTTGTTAATTTAACCATTGCTTCAACAGTTTGGTCATTTAAACCTAAGTTTAAAATTGTTTCCATCATACCAGGCATAGAAACTCTTGCACCTGAACGAACTGAAACTAATAATGGATTTGTAGCATCACCAAATTTTTTACCAGCAGTTTTTTCTACTTCAACTAATTTTGCTCTTACTTCATCCATTAAACCTTCTGGCATTTTGTTGCCATTGTTAATGTATTCCATACAAGTTTCTGTTGTAATTGTTAAACCTGGAGGTACTGGTAAATCTAAGTTAGTCATTTCTGCTAAGTTAGCACCTTTACCACCAAGAAGATTTTTCATAGAAGCATTACCTTCCTTGAACAACCATACTCTCTTTTCTGTCATTCTTTTCTCCTTAATTTTTGTGGTTTATATCTGTTTACTATTTTACTCTTTTTTACTCCAATAAATTACCATGAACATAACCTTAACTCAACTATAAACTACCACTATGTAAATAGTATTCCGAGCAATAAAATCCTGTTCCTATTGGAGAACAATTTGCCTTTAATTTGGCATGCTTTTCTTTGTCTCCAACAGCTGATATTTTATCTTTGTATATATTTATGAAAAATATATCCTGACCTACCCTATTAGGCTTTTCTTTTCCATTAATATCTATAAACATATAATACAATGGTTTATTTTCATCTAAAATTGTATTTTGACGTTCTCTTATTGATACATAACAACCATCTTTTGTTTCTTTAAAATTGGAAAAATAAAACTGACTATGTTTTTCAATACCACGTCCATTGTTTAAGCGATATTTATGTTTCTTAATTTTACTATCTTCTTTTACATTCAAATATGGTACTAACATTTCCAAATAAACATCTTCAGATAACTCTACTTTTTTTTGCAAATCTAAAACAATAGCACCATTATGAATTTTAAATAAATCAAAAGAATAATTTACTCGTTCATACACCTTTATCCATTTAGCTATTCTTTGAGCTTGCTCTACATCACCTAAGTTAAAAGGTACTATAATTAGCACTATCAACAAGATAATTAAAGCGATAGAAACTACATTGAATAAACTGAACGAAAGATTTCTCACCTTGCCAAATCCATTCTTCTTTTTTCTTTAATCAATTCATCATATATCCACTCAGGTATAAAGTTTTTACCCATTATGATGTTGCCATTCATTGGATTTGGAGCGTGAAAATCAGAACCACCTGTAATAATCAACCCATATTTTTCAGCCAAAGTTGAAAAATATTCAATAATAGCAGGTGAATGTTTTCTATGATATGCTTCAAGCCCTCTTAAACCAAAGTTCATCATTTCTTTAATCAATTGATCAGCAATATCAACATCATAAGGATGCGCAAAAACAGGAATACCACCAGCTTCGTATATAACTTCAACAGCTTCAAAAGGTGTTACTGTTTTTCTTTGTACATAAACATTTGAATTATCATTAATATATTTGTTATAAGCTTCAATA
>JAZSQW010000046.1:0-8315 GCA_045538205.1 Candidatus Avigastranaerophilus sp.
GTCTTTTTGTTTTGGTCTTGAAATTCCTTTTCGCTCGTTGCTGTCGTTCGTGACACTTCGTTTGTCCTCACTTCGCACTCGCTTACCTTGTTTCACAAGTCCGGAATTTCGCCTCTTGAAATTGCATACTCACAAACTTAGAATCTCCACTTTGCAATTTTTTAAATTGCGTCGTTTCGTTCAGTTTGCTCGTGTCTATGTTTCACATATATGCAATTTCGCTAATATCTTTCTAAATACAAATTCAATTCATAAGGTGAAACGCTTGTTCTGTAGCCTTCCCACTCAATCAATTTAGATTGCATAAATTCCTTAAAGATATGCTCGCCTAAAGCTGATTTTACTATTGCACTTTTTTTCATTAACATTAATGCTTCGTGCAAACTTCCTGGTAAGGTTTCAATTTTATTGCGTTTGCGTTCTTTTGCGTCCATTGCGTAAATGTTTTTGTCGATATCCAATGGTGGTTTTGTTTTCTTTTTAATACCGTCCATAATAGCTTCTAACATTACAGCCATTGCTAAATATGGATTGCAAGATGGATCAGGTGAACGTAATTCAACTCTTGTTGCGTTACCTCTTTTTGCAGGAACTCTGATTAAAGCTGAACGGTTTGCTAATGACCAAGCCAAGTAAACAGGTGCTTCATAACCTGGAACTAAACGTTTATAACTGTTAATTGTTGGGTTTGTAATAGCAGTAAAGCTTTTAACGTGTTCTAACAAACCACCAATTGCATATAAAGCTGTTTCAGATAATTGATGAGCTCTTTTTGCATCAAAGAAAATATTTTTGCCATTTTTAAATAATGACAAGTTGCAGTGCATACCTGAACCATTAATGCCGTAAATTGGTTTTGGCATAAATGTTGCGTGGTAGCCGTTTGCTTTTGCGATAGCTTTTACTGCGTATCTAAAAGTGATAATATTATCAGCACTTGTTAAAGCATCAGCATATTTAAAGTCGATTTCTTGTTGTCCTGGAGCACCTTCGTGGTGGCTTGCTTCAACGTCAAAGCCCATACCCATAATTGTTTTAACAATTTGAGCTCTTATATTCTCACCCATATCATCAGGTGCTGCATCATAATAATCAGCTCTATCGTGAGTTTGTGTTGTTGGTAAGCCGTTTTCATCACGTCTAAACAAGAAAAATTCAGCCTCAGGTCCAACATTCATTTCTAAGCCCATTTTTTTAGCTTTTTCAATAACTCTTTTTAAGTTTGCTCTTGGACAACCCTCGAATGGAGAGCCGTCTGTATTATAAACATCACAAATTAAACGAGCGTGAACTGCGTTTGTGCTTGTTGGAATAATTGTGAATGTTGATAAATCAGGATATAAATTCATATCTGATGTTTCAATGCTTCTAAAACCTTTAATAGAAGAACCGTCTAACATCATTTCGTTATTCAAAACTTTATCGATTTGAGTAACAGGCAAACATAAGTTTTTAATTTGTCCGTTAATATCGCAGAATTGAAGTTTTAAAAATTCTACATTTTTTTCTTTGATTATTGCTTTAATGTCGTCTGGAGTGTATTCTTTTCTCATAATGAACCTTTCGTAAATCTTCGACTTTTTTATTATAATAGTTTTTTTACAAAATAACAATATAAAAAATCAATTTTAAGAAGATTTGCACAAAAAAATTAACAAAAATGCAAAATTTTGACTGCAATTTTTGTTAAAACTGTCATTTTAAATAAAAATGCATTAAAAATAATCAAAAAATGCAAAAATTATGTTTTTAGTAAAAAAGGAAGAACAATTTGTTCTTCCTTTTTTTATTTTATATAAATTAAACACGTCTTTTACGAGCTGCTTCAGATTTACGTTTTTTCTTTATGCTTGGCTTTTCGTAACGTTCACGGCGTTTAATTTCAGAAAGTATACCTGCTTTTTGGATTTTTTTCTTGAATCTTTTTAAAGCGCTTTCAATACTTTCGTTATCACCAACTCTTACTTCTGGCATTTGTTTTTCACCACCTTCATGCATAAATTTGTATCTGCATTAGCATAGTAACAAGAACAAAATTAAATTTCAAGCTATGCTTAACATTGCATAATATTGGCAAAAATAAAGCCCTCTAAAAAGAGGGCTTTAAAACTTATTAACAAAAGCTATTAGTTAGGAATTGATAAATCTTGAGTTAATTCTAACCATAGATAATCATTTTCATCAGCTTTGTAAGTTCTACCTTTTGTTGTTAAACCAGTTAATAAACCTAAACCAGCACCAACAGGAATACCGATAGCAAGACCGTTATCATAATGGTCGTGGCAAGATGCAGCAGCAATACCTGTACCAGCACCAGCACCAACAGCAGCACCACCTACTGTATAAGCAAGAGGTTTTGCCCATCTGTTTTCTGTTAATATGCCGTTATTGTTTAAAACTTCTGCGCCAAATGGAACTGTTACACCTGATGGTAAAGTCATTGTTTGGAATTCAACCATAACTTTATCATTTCTGTTCCACCATTTCTTTTCTTCGATAGAAGTGATAACTGCTTTCATTGTTGTAGCAGCTGGGATAACTAATGTACCTTCTTCAGTATAGATATCTTCTTTAGCTGTGAAAGTAACTGTATCGCCTACAGCAGCTTCTTTTGAAGAAAATTCTGTGTAGAAATAACCTTTAATAATATTTTTAGCTAAAACGATTTTTCTTTCGTTTGTAATTTTTACTTCATCACATTCAGCTTTTTTAGTAACGTCTAAGTGTTCAACACCAACAAGAACTTCTGAACCTACGTATTCTTCTTTAACAACGCCTAATGATCTTTTTAACTTGTACAATAATACAGCAGCTTCAGCTCTGTTTAAGTTTTTGTTAGCAAGTAATTCATTATCGTTTGGATAGTTTACATAAATACCTAAGTCGATAGTTTTTGCAAATTGACGAGCAGCCCATGCTGGAACTTCAGCTTTGTCAACAAATGGATCTAAAGAGCTTAAAGAACCTTTGAAATCTTTTGTGATGTGGCTGATAACAGAAGCAGCTTCTGCTTTTGTCATAATTCTATCTGGTTTGAATGTACCATCGTTGTAACCATAGATTAAACCGATTTGTGAAGATAATACGATATCTGCATAATCAGCTCTTTCAGCACAAACGTCTGAGAATAATGCTTTAAACTCAACATTTGAACTGTCGTGACCTAAAGTTTTTAATAATGCTGTGTTGAATGCTGATCTTGAAACTTCGTTTTCAGGATAAAAAGCATTACCATCTAATGATAAAATGTTATCATTTACAACAGCTGTGATTTCTGTGTTTGCCCAATAATCAGCAGGAACATCTGCATATTCTGCAGCATTTACTGGATTGAAAGCTAACATCATGAAAAATACAGCGAACATAGCTAAAATCTTTTTCATTTTTCTCTCCATTTTTTGTATCGTAAACATTAACTAAGATAAGCAAATTATATAATAATAGATTTTATAATGCAATAAAAAAAATTAAAAAAGGAGAACATTGCTGTTCTCCTTTTAAACTGGGCATGAAGGGACTTGAACCCCCACGCTCGCGCACTAGTTCCTAAGACTAGCGTGTCTACCATTCCACCACATGCCCAAGTTGTAATTTATACTTATCGGCGTGTCTACCACCTCTCCTCGAAAGATATTTAATCTTTCTCGTCGGCAGAGTACCACATGCCTATATTCAATTGTCAAAGTTTTTCTATATTTATAAATGTAACATATAAATATAAAAGGTCAAATAAATATTTGTTTGTTAGCAAAATTTTTTATTTGAAGTTTTGTATTGATTGAGAAGTAAAATAATGAAAATTCACGCAATTAATAATAATTATAAAAATATATTTCCAGCAAAAAATCAAAAAGTATCATTTGGTGGTTTAGTTAATGTTGATAAACCTTGTTTATTTGCTTTTGATTTAGATGGTACGTTTGCACACGGAACAACAAAAGATATTGAAAAAATATTAAATTTAAAACAACAAAAAAATGCTACTTTGGTTTATGCCACAGGTAGAAATTTAGATAAATTTTCTAAATTACAAAATGACCTCGCTAATAAAGGAATAAAACTTCCTTTGCCTGATTATTTAATCGCAAGAAATGGGCTCTTTATTTATAAAAATGTTGATGGAAAATTGGTTGAAGATTCCGAATGGGTAGATTTGATTTATAAGGATTTCCCAAAAGATAAAATACTTAGTTTGGTTAAAGATTTTGCTTTTACTGAAGAATATGCTTTGAATTCTGATGGTAAAAAACCAACAAAATTTGAAGAGGCGAAATTGTGTCAATTTGAATTTTGGGGCTCTGATAGAATGTTGCAATTCGTTTGTGATAATTCAATAGATAAAAAAACAGAACAAACATTAAATAAAGTCTTAAAAGAAAATAACATACAAGCAACTGTATTACGTCAAGAATTTCCTAAATGGATGTGGGACAAATTGTCTACTCCGGAACAGTTGGCTGTTGTTAATCCTCGATATAATGGTAAAAACTATTGTACGCAAATAGATATTTTACCTAAAGATAAGGCTGATGCGGTTAAATTTATACAAACACGAAAAATGAATTTGCCGAATGAAGAAGTTTTGATAGCAGGTAATGATGATAATGATATAACTATGGCAAAATTATCTTCAGATGGGGTTAATTTTATTGCACTTGCTAATTCTTCAGAAAGATTGAGGGGAATCTGTAAAGAACTTCAAAAACAACAAGCTAATATTTATGTTGCACAAAAAGAAGGTGCAAAAGGTATTTTAGAAGGAATTGGAAAACTTAGTAAAAAATAGAAATAAAAAAAGAGCTTCTTTTAAGAAGCTCTTTTTATTTGCTTTATTTCTTATGCTCTTTTGGCAAAATCAGCAAATACACCGCTGTTTACATTTGGTTTTGCTAATGTTTGCGCTGGTGCAACTGTTGTTTGAGCAGGTGCTGCTGTCGGAACAGTAGCTACTGGTGCGCTTTGAACAGGTTGTGCAGGAACAGTTGTAGTTGTTGTTTCTGCAACTGGTGCTGCTGGTGCTTCAGCTTTTTGTTCTGGAGCTTGAGCTGCTTTCTTTTTATTTATTTGATTTGCTGCAAATAATGTTAATAAAGAAGCGCCTGCTGCAGCTGCTACACCAACAAGTGCAAGATTTTTATTCCCAGAGTGTTTTAATTTTGTGATTTGTTCTTCAAGTTGTTCTTTTGCTTGTTTTAAAACATCAACTTCTGAAACTTTTTTTGCTAATTCTGTAATTTTATCTTCTTTTTCAGCAAGTTGTTTTCCTAAATCATCAATTTTGCCTAATAACTCTTTATTATTAGCAAGTTCTTCGCTTTTTTTGCCTAATCTTGCTGCAAGAGCTGCGCCTACACCAGATAATGCTCCGATTACATAAGCTCCAATTCTTGAACCAATATCTTCTGTTTGTCTTTCTTCAATAGTTTTAGAAATAAAATCATCGTCTTTAGCAATTTTATCTGCTTCTACTGGTTTAGAATAGTCAGAGTACATATGTAATTTTTTATACATTTCTGCACTTGATTCACTTGCTGGGTGTAAGTTGCCATTGCCATTCCAACTTGTATCTAACTTTTTCAAGTTTTCAAACATTAATTCTTTAGTTTCTTGTGGGGTAGAAGCAAAAGCTGAAAGTGCTTGAGCTGTTTCTGCTGCTAAGATTCCATCTTTTAATTCTCTAGCGAAACCAGTGAATTTGAATTCATAATTTTTTGATAATTCATCCCAATCGTTCCAACCTTCAGGGAATTTGCTTTCATCTTTGCCAAATTGATTAATTAAATCTTCTTTTCTACCATTGATAAATTTATTATATTCTGTTGCAAACTTTTTGAATAAAGAATCATCATAAACTTCTTTACCATCAGCATCTTTAGAAGCAAAAACAGGGAATTCTGCTTTTACTTTTGCAAGTGCTTCTGGAGTTGGATTTTCAGTTCCATAAGCATCAATAATTAATTGTACTTGATCTTTTAGTAAGTGGAATTCGTGTTGAGTTTTGAATGATGTTGCTTTCGCAGCTTCATCAGGATTTCTTGGATCAAAGTTCTTTTGTTTGAACCCTTGAGTGTTTGTTACTAATGGTGTGCAATAATATTTCATTGCTTCAATATCTGTTAAACCACAAGGTTCGAATCTTGAAGTAAAGATTGCAACATCTGAAGCACTAGCTAAAGCATAAGCTGGAGCCCAACCATCAATATGAACTATACGACCTTGCAAATCTGGATCAGCTAAGATTTCTTTCATTTTATTTGCAACTTTAACTGATTCAGGGTTAGAATCTGAACCTGCACCAACGATTAATACTGCATTTTTACCTTCTGGAGTTTTTGCAAATTTTTCAAATGCTTCAATAGTAATATCAAAACCTTTTTGAGCATCTAATCTACCCCAAGATACAAATACTGGAACTTCATCACCTTTACCTTGTTTTACTAAATCGATAATTTCAGGTTTGATAACAGGTCCATCATATATGCCTTTTGCTTCTGGATTGATTTTTGCTGTTCTTGCAGGGTTACCTGTAATAATAGTTGTATCTTGAGCAGAGAATCTTTCTAATAATTTTTGTTTATTAGCGTTTTTGATTTCTCTCATTTGTTCATATGTTGCATTTTCAGGATAAATATCAAATTTAGGATAAACTGTGCCATCTGTATCTGTACAATCTTCCATAAATCTTTTGTTTGGTAATGCTTTTGTTGCATCAACAGATGGGTCTTGAAGTGGGTTTAAAATACCATTAAATATTCCATCTTTATACAAATTTTTAGCTGTTTCGTGAATATTATGAGCTGTTTGTGGGTTTTTAGCAATGCTTTCTGCGTAATCTTCAGCAACAACGCTAAATGCTTTAATAAAGCCTTGGCCATTAGCTCTATCTTTATTTGCATAATGTAATGCAACTTGAGTCGCACTTGCTGTACCTGTTTCATCTAAAGTTTCTTTAACGAATGGTTCAAAATATTTATCGCCAAGTATTTTTAACATTGGATCTTTTTCTACTTGTTCAATTTGTTTAGGAGTTGCGCCTAAGTTAACAAACATATTTTGCATTGATGTTTCGCCACAGTAGCCAGGTCCTAAGTTGTGACCAACGTGTGTACTTTTAATTTCATCATAATCTTTATCTGTTAATGATTTTTGAACTAAATATTCGTGAGTTAATGCTGTTTGTGAATCTGAACAAACAACAGTTGCAGGATTGAATCCTTCTTTATCTTTAATTAATTCTGGTAATAATTCAACAAATGCTTTTGAGTTTTTAGCATAAGCATCACCTTCCCAGCCTTTTGTTGCAGATTTTGAGCCTGTTGCATAAGTAAAAGTTTCTTTTGTTGCAGGTGCTTTGTATGGTTCTTCAAATTCACCAACGGTTTCATCAAAAACAAAATAGTGAACTTTTTCTGCTTCATCTCTTAATCTAAACAACATAATTTTGTTGTCGTTTACTTTCCCCCATTGCATAGTATCTTCAGCAACTAAGTCTAATTTTTTATAATCGTTTCCAACTTTTAAAACAAAGTCATTGTCTTTGTCTTTTAATGGAACAACTTTTCCTGTATCTTTATCTTTTTTAGCACCATAATAAGGAGAAACAACAACTTCATTCTTAGCATCTAAAAGCATACCGTAGTCTTTCATTACTACGCCAACGCCACCTTTTTTAGAATATGGTGCTACTTCTGCGCCATAAAAGATTGCTTGTTCTTTGTTTCTACCTTTGAAACTTAAAGGAGATGCCATATAATCTGACATTGAAATTACCTTTAAGTTCATGCCATTGTTTTGAACTTTTTGTTTTCCTACTCTTGATACCATGTTACCTGTATATGCAGGTTTTGCGTAATTAATTGAATTAATTTTCATAATACACCTATAAACTCCTTACACCCCAATAAAACATGTAAAACAAAATTTTTGCTAGTGCAATCAAAAACAGGGCGCTTTATTAAGTTTTGTTTCTAAAAAACTTTTTTAATTAGTAATTCCAAGCTTTTTGAATTTTTACAAATTTTAAATTAAACAATAATATTTATAAAAAAATTAAGGAGACACTTTTTTGTATCTCCTTAATTTTACACTTGGGGGGATTCGAACCCCCGACCAATTGATTAAGAGTCAACTGCTCTACCAGCTGAGCTACAAGTCCGAATTTGTTTCATTTTAACACAAAGTAGTTAATTGTCAAACAATATGTTTGCAATAACACGAATTTGTCATCACTATTAAAGACTACCATTCACCATTTTAAATTTCAACTACAATTTTGCAAGTTTGTTTCATTTTCTATTTCAAAATTGAAAATTATT
>JAZSQW010000088.1:0-2898 GCA_045538205.1 Candidatus Avigastranaerophilus sp.
AGAAGTGCTGATCATATTGTAGATATTGGTACTCACGCTGGTGTTAACGGTGGCAAAATAATTGCACAAGGTTCTATTGAAGACATTATGAACAGTAAAAAGTCTTTAACAGGACAATATTTAAGTGGCGAAAGAGAAATACCAATACCTAAAAAGAGAAGAGAAGGTAATGGCAATTCAATTATCGTTAAAAACGCCCATAAAAATAATTTAAAAAATCTTGATGTTGAAATACCTTTGGGGAAAGTTGTTGCAATAACAGGCATTTCAGGTAGTGGCAAATCAACATTAATGAATGATTTAATTTATGAATATTCAATCCATAAATTAAATAAAAATAAACCAAAACCTCAAGGATTAAACACAATCGAAAACTTTGAAAATATAGATAAAGTTATCTGTATAGATCAATCACCAATAGGTAGAACACCTCGTTCTAACCCTGCAACTTATACAGATGTATTTACTCATATTAGAGAACTTTTTGCTAAAACAACCGAAGCAAAAATGAGAGGATATTCTGCAGGCAGATTTAGTTTTAACGTAAAAGGTGGACGTTGTGAAGCCTGCAAAGGTGATGGTGAAACAAAAATAGAAATGAATTTCTTATCTGATGTATACGTTAAATGTAATGTTTGCAAAGGAAAACGATACAACAGAGAAACTCTTGAAGTTAAATATGGTGGTAAAAATATTTATGAAGTTTTAGATATGACAGTATCTGAAGCTTTAGATTTTTTTGAAAATATACCAAAAATTAAAAGTAGACTTCAAACATTAAAAGATGTTGGTTTGGGCTATATAAAATTAGGTCAAAGCTCAACAACACTATCAGGTGGTGAAGCTCAAAGAATAAAATTAGCAAGCGAATTAAACAAACGTCCAACAGGCAAAACACTTTACTTGCTTGATGAACCAACAGTTGGTTTACATTGGTATGATTTAGATAAATTAATTAAAATAATTAACCGTTTGGCAGAGTCAGGAAACACAGTATTAATTATAGAACATAATTTAGACTTAATTAAAACAGCAGACCATATAATTGACTTAGGTCCTTTTGGTGGCAATGAAGGTGGAGAGATTATTGCACAAGGCACACCAGAAGAAATAGCAAAATGCAAAGAATCTTTTACAGGACAATATTTAAAGAAAATTTTAAGCAACAAAAAAGAGTGATGTTACCATCACTCTTTTTTTATATTATATAAATTAATCTGCTACTTCTGCATTAGCTTCACAATGTACATCAAAAGCATTTCCATAAGCTTTTTTGCACTCAGCAAGCTTATCATAATTTATAAATTCCATTTCGCAATCGCCATCAGATACGAATAATGGGAAATTAGCTTCTTCTGGCATACCGTCAATATATCTTGTTTCTGTTGCATTAACTACAAAAGGATTAACTGCTTTTTGACAATTTCTTCTATCAGCATAAATATCATCTTGAGCCTTATTAAATCCAGAATATTCTATTGAATGATCAGCCTTATCAAGATACAAAGGAATTTTTACACCTGATTCAGTTGTTGTGCCCTTAAATGAAACATTTGAAGTTGCTTGAGTTTCATCCTCTGTAGAATCATTTGAAACTTTTTTTGCTTGAACTTTTTCTGCCACAACACCTGCTGTTTTACCAGCAATTGCAGATAATAGAACTGCACCTGCAACAAATGCTGCTGGAATACCAAAAATCAAAGCTTTAGTTTTTGGATCAAGAAGCTTTAATGATTTTACTCTATCAAGATTCTCTTCAATAACAATATTAAAATTCTCTTTTAAATAATCAACTTTTTTCAAAGTAGCTTTTTTAATATTTTTTGTAAAAATGTCTTCTTTATTTTTTAATAAGTATGCTGCACTTCCTACAAAACCCGCAAGTGCACCAGCTTTAGCTGTTTTGTTTGATAATTTTTGACCATTTTGAATGCTATTTATGTTCATGTTCTGTTCCTCTTTTGTTCATTTCAAACCTTGTAAAAAAACTTTTTGCTTTTTTTAATAAATTATTTAACTTTTGTTAACAAAAAAGAGAGGGCATTTGCCCTCTCTTACACACTTTAATCAAATTAAGCTTTTTGAATATCTTTAACGCTTAATGCAATTCTGTGTTCTTGTGGTGTGAATTTTTTAATTAAAACTTCAACTTCATCACCTACGTTATAAACGTTAAATGGGTTAACGTTATTACCTTCCATTTCAGCAGATGGTAATAATGCTTCAACACCAGGATAAATGTTAATGAAAGCACCAAAAGAAGTTACTTTATTAACAGTACCTTTAATAACTTGGCCTTCTTTGAATTCATTTTCAATAGATTCCCAAGGATTTTCACCCATTCTCTTTAAGCTTAAGCTGATACGTTTCATATCTGTATCTATTTTTAAGATTTTAACTTCTAATTCTTGATCTAAAGCGATAACATCTGATGGATGTTTAATTCTTTGCCAAGAAATTTCAGAGATTGGTAATAAACCATCAACACCATTGATATCGATAAAACCACCGAAATCAGCGATTCTAACAACTCTACCTTTAACAACTGAACCAACTTCAAGGTTAGCGATGATTTCATCAACAACTTGTTCTCTTTGTTCAGCAACAGCTTGTCTTTGAGATAAGATTAATTTATTTCTTTTTGCATCAGCTTCAAGAACTTTAACTTCAATATCTTGACCAATTAAACCATCAAATGGAGCACCTGTTCTTAATTGAGAAGCTGGAACAAAACCTCTTAAGTCAGAAATTTCAACGATTACGCCACCTCTAACAATAGAAACAACTTTTGCATTGATTGTTTCATTGTTGTATTTAGCGTTTTGAAGTTCTTGCCAAGCTTTAGCGCAAGATAATTTTTTCAATGATAATAAAATTCTGCCATTTTCATCATCAGCT
>JAZSQW010000082.1:0-13632 GCA_045538205.1 Candidatus Avigastranaerophilus sp.
TCTTGAAATAATACTATGTCCTATATTCAATTCATGTAAATTAGGAATTTCATGCATTCTATAAACATTTTTATAATCAAGCCCATGTCCAGCATTAACAGTTAAGCCTAAAGACTGAGCTAATTTTGTCGCATTTAAAAGTTTGTTAAATTCAACTTCTTCTTGTTCAGTTCCAAAAGCACGAGAATAAGAACCTGTATGTAATTCAATAAATTTTGCCCCAATTTCAGCAGAAGCTTTTACTTGATTTTCATCAGGTGCAATAAACATACTTACTTCAATACCATTATCTAATAAAGGTTTAATATATTCTTTCAAATATTCTTTATTGTTATGTACTTCAAGACCACCTTCTGTTGTAACTTCTTCGCGTTTTTCAGGAACAATACAACAAGCATCAGGTAATAAATCCAATGCGATTTTTTGCATTTCAGCTGTTGCTGCCATTTCTAAATTCAAACGACATTTTAATTCTTTTTTAATTGTATAAACATCTTCATCAACAATATGACGTCTATCTTCACGAAGATGTGTAGTTAATCCTCTTGCACCTGCTTCTATACAAATTTTTGCAGCCTCAAGCAAATTTGGATTTCCTTCTCCTCGTGCATTTCTTAATGTAGCAACGTGATCTATATTTACACCTAATAACATTTAATCCATCTCCAAAGTCTATATTTATATTATAAATTAAATACAAGATGATTTACAAGATGTAAACCTAATAAGAATAGCCTTGATATTCTATATTATTTTCTTTTAAAAAATAACGTTGTAATGAATCGGAAAAATCAGGCATTGTTTTAAAAGTAATACTGTCTTGAAAAGGATTTATATTAAATATTTTATAAAAATGATTAATTGCATCATCACTTTTTAAAGCAATACCACTCCATAAATCAGTAACAATTGTCTCTTTTCCCCAAGAATGAGGCTTCGTTATATCCATACCTTCTTGAATATTAGAAACATTAAATGCGTGATGACAAAAATGTCCATTACCATTATTTTTAACTTGAATAATAACATTTATAGAAGGAACTTTATACTTATTCCAAAATTCTTGTTGAATTGCTTTTGCACAATGTCCGCAATTACCATAAAAAATATTTTCATCT
Source organism: Candidatus Avigastranaerophilus sp. (assembly GCA_045538205.1). Taxonomy (GTDB): domain Bacteria; phylum Cyanobacteriota; class Vampirovibrionia; order Gastranaerophilales; family Gastranaerophilaceae; genus Avigastranaerophilus. Next base: position 1,119 of record JAZSQW010000082.1, read on the forward strand.
TTTTGATTAATAGGTATTCTATCAATTGTTTTTATTCCACTATGAGAAATTATTTCTTCTTGTTCTAATGCTTTTTTATAGATTTTTTGTGCTACATCTTCATATTTTGAATTATCTTTATGTTGAACAATTTTAGAGACCAAATATGTAGAAGACATTGGTCGTCCATAATAATTTTGAGCATCACGAAGTACTTGTTCAGCTAATTGTAAACCTTCTTTTGTCTTCTTTCTTCGCTCAATTGTCGTTATGTTTCTTTTTCCAAAACTTACTTGATTAATCATAATCACACCTAAACTGCATCACCTAATTTGATAGATTTTAAAAACATTTTTGATTGTTCATCTATCCAAACGTAACTCATAGTTGCAGATTTAATACCTTCTTTTGTTTTAACATTCACAGGTTGAGCAATATACGTATTCGATTCTTTATCCAATGTTAATTTCGCCGTTTTAGCAACAACACCAGAATTTTTTACAATATTTCCCTTTTTACCAAAAACTCTTATTTCTTTTACTCTTGCAGGATGTTTTTCTGCAGCATAATAAATAGTATCATTTCCCTTTTTTTCATCTTTTATAAACCATTCACCATTACTACCATCATGAAGATAATGAGTATCTTCAGAAAAATGTTTTTCAAATTGCTGGCGAACAATAGGATTTCTTACCGGAGTTAAATACTTCCAAGACTTTTTCATTTCATCAGAAGATTTAACAAAAGAATCTTCATTTTGCATATCACCTTTAAAAGACAATTTAGAAATATTATTTATTTTTACAGGGCTTAAATTAGAAATAATTGATACATTAAACATAGAGAACCTTTCATTTATAACAAAATAAAAAACCGTAAAAATATTTTTTGCCAATATATCAATAAATGTCGTTATTACACTTTATTTTTATTTTTGTTTGTATTAACATGAAGGTATCATGAGGAAAAATTTGTATTAATAAAGGAGGTTATAAAATGGAGACTTACGGAATCGAAAAATTAGGAATCATCGGTCCTAAAACAGTACATCGCAACTTAACACCTGCTCAATTAACAGAAGCTGCATTACGCAGAGGAGAAGGTATTTTAAGCAAAAGAGGTGCTCTTGTAGTAACAACTGGTAAATACACAGGTCGTTCACCTAAAGATAAATTTATCGTTGATACAGATACTATTCATAATGAAATCGCATGGGGAAGCGTAAACAGACCAATAAGCAGAGAAAAATTTAATTCAATAAAAGCAAAAATGGCTGCTTATTTACAAAATCGTGAAGTATTTATTTTTGATGGTTTTGCAGGTGCTGACAAAACATACACTCAAAAATTCAGAATTATTAACGAATTAGCAAGCCAAAACATGTTTATTCACCAATTGTTAATCAGACCAACAGTTGAAGAATTAGCTTCTTATGGTGAACCTGATTACACAATTATGTGTGTTCCTGGCTTCAAATGTGATCCTGAAGTTGATGGCGTAAATTCAGAAGCTTGTATCGCTATCGACTATGAAGCAAAATTAATCATCATTGCTGGTTCTCAATATGCAGGAGAAATCAAAAAATCAGTATTCTCTACAATGAACTATGTAATGACAAAGAAAAACGTATTACCAATGCACTGTTCTGCTAATATGGATCCTGAAACAAACGAAACAGCTGTATTCTTTGGTTTATCAGGAACAGGTAAAACAACTTTATCTGCTGACCCAACAAGAAAATTAATCGGTGACGATGAACACGGTTGGTCTCCAGATGGTATCTTCAACTTTGAAGGTGGTTGTTATGCAAAATGTATTAACTTAACAGAAGAAAACGAACCAGAAATCTACAACGCTATCAGATTTGGTGCTTTAGTAGAAAACGTAGTTATCGATCCAGAAACAAGAGAATTTGATTTCAACGATGATAGCCTAACAGAAAACACTCGTGTTGGTTACCCAGTTGATTTCATCAACAACTCTCAAATTCCTGGTAAAGGTGGTATTCCAAAAGTTGTTGTATTCTTAACAGCTGACGCATTTGGTGTATTACCTCCAATCTCAAGATTAAGCAAAAATGCTGCTATGTACCACTTTGTAACTGGATTTACTTCTAAATTAGCTGGTACAGAAAGAGGTATTACAGAACCACAACCAACATTCTCTACATTATTTGGTGAACCATTTATGCCAATGGATGCATCAGTATATGCAAAAATGTTAGGTGATAAATTAGACCAATACGGCACACAAGTTTACTTAGTAAACACAGGTTGGGCTGGTGGTAGTGCTGCTTCAGGTGCAAAACGTATGAAATTAAGCTATACTCGTGCAATGGTAAGTGCAGCTATCAACGGTTCATTTGATTCAGTAGAATTCAAACACCACGATGTATTCAACGTAGAATACCCAACATCTTGTCCTAACGTTCCAGACGAAATGTTAGATGCAAGAGGAATGTGGGCTGATAAAGCAGCTTATGACGAACAAGCTAACAAACTTGCTCAAATGTTTGCTGATAACTTCGCTAAGAAATATCCAAACATGCCTGCTGAAATCACAAACGCTGGTCCAAAACCAGTTTGCAGTGCAAGATAATAAAATCTTACATAGAAAAAGACCTCTCAATCGAGAGGTCTTTTTTTTAAACTGTAATTGTTAATTTACTACCAACAGATGCACATTCTTTATTATACAAATCGGCAAAATCTGTATCTTTTTTAACAACATCTTCACTGTACACAGCAATTTCTTTATCATCATATGTTGTAGCGATTTTAAGTTCACTACCACATTTGAGAGTTTCTGTACTATATTTTGCAATACAATCCTTTGCATATAATAATGGTTGATTAGAATTAGGATTCATAAAAATATAATCAGAAGCACTTGTGGAATTAGAACGTGGAGAATAAAAATAATTAACACGTATATCAGATAAATTGCCATTATCATCAAAAGATACATATTTTTCAGCAGTATTACCACTATCAGTTGATTTTCCATTCTTATAATATTCATTAAGAATTAATCGTTCATTTACATCTCTGCTAAAAGAAGCATATTCATCATAAGAATCACCTTGATGGTTAAGATTACGATAAAAACCACTTTGATATTCAAGAAGAGAACCATTCATATTATCAAATGTAAAACTTTCTCTGCAAGAAGTTATATAATTAACCATAAAAGATACTTCTTTTTTAACTTTATAATCTATATGAACTTGCGTCTTTGTTTTAGAATTCAAATCAATAAAATTAACCTTACCACGAGGTGCATTAAACAACTTAATTTCATAAAGGTCATTAGTATCAGTTTTATACGTAATTTCTTTTAACTTTTTACCTGTTTTTTCATCCTTTTCTGTTAAAACAGTACACAATCCACCATATCTTGGTTTTTTAGAATATTTTGAACTATTAAAAGAACTTTCAGCATCTGATATTATATTTTGAGCATCTTGAATAATTTTATTTGCTTCGTCATTTATTTTTTGAGATTTTTTAATTACTTTATTTTTAAAATCCTCTATTTCTTCAACAGTAGCAGTTGAAAGCGTTTTAGCACTTTCAATAGAATCAAATGCTCTTTGTTCAATTCCTTTTGAATGTTCTTCAAAAGCATTAGAACTAATATCCCGAATGCTTTTTTTAGGCAAAATATTTTGACCAAAATTCAAATAATTTGGATAATTATTAAAATTTACTCTCATGTTCACATATCTCCTATAAAAAAATAATAAACTTTAAATATTTTTATTACAAGAAAAATAATGGCAAATTTTACATTTAGAGGTTTTAAGCATAATATGAAAATACAACCTGTAAATATAAATAATAATTATAGCTTTCAAGCCAGAAAGAAAGAAATCAAGAAAGCAGATGACATTGTTCGAAAAGTAAACAATGAATTTCCTGCTTTTAGTACAACTTTCGCTACAAGAAATTGGAATGTTTTAGAAAGAAAAGATTGTTATTTACCATTATCAATTAGAACAGGTATCAGAAATGAGAGAGATAAATTTTATGCTGAAGTGAAAAAAGACAAATTTGCTCTAACAGTATTTGATACATTAAAAGAAACGAAAATTGGAAACTGTTCAGAAAAAAATTGGTTAACTTTAGGTGCTCTTGCCGCAAATGGTTATTATGATTCTTTTAGAATATCTGCACAAATGAAGTGGAATGTAATTGATAAAAGAAATGGAAAAAAGGTTTTTGCAAAAGATGAAGATATTGACCACGATTTAATACTAACAACAATGAATAATACAGGAGATAACACAAAAGATGCTGTAATAGTTGATGGTTGGCTTAATAAAGCAATGAGCTTTTCTGAAGCAAAAACGACTTATTTTTCTATGATTAAAGAAAAAGAAATGGAAGAGATGAAAGATAGAGTTATAAGAGAATTTATAACACTTAACAAAGATAAAGAAATCGACTTAAACAATTATGAATTTATTCCACAAATATCTTTCACTATACCTAAAAATTATCTTTTTAATATAAAAAACAAGGAAGATATGATTGAATTTGGTAAAATTATTGCACAAAAATATCCCGAGCTAATTTTAAAAGACAGAAAGGATAATTAAAATATGAGAATCCTATCTGTAAACTCAAATAATAATTATAGTTTCCATGCAAGAAGAAAAGACGTAAGAGAAGCAGACAAAATCGTTCGTAACGTCAATCTTCAATTTCCTGCATTTAGTCCAACATATGTAAAATACTTTTGGCATCCTATAAATGATAAAAAATTTGAAATAATAAAAAAACCTATAGACAGAATTGATAATTTAAGAAATAGAATAGACAAAGAAAAAGAAGAAGATAAATTTGTTATCGGAATTTTTGATGAAATTAAAAAAAATAAAACAGCAAATTGCGAAGAAAAAAGCTGGTTGACCTTAGGGGCTCTCGGTGCGAATGGATATAATAGGGCGATAAAATCAGCAGTTGGACTAAAATGGAGCGTTATAGATAAAAGAGATAAAAAAACTATTTTAGAAGGAAAAGAAGACCTTGACCATAGTGTTATTGTTGCAAGAATGACAAACAAAAAAAATGTAAAACCTCAAGATCTTGTTATTTTAGATCCTTGGTTAAATAAAGCAATGAGTTATTCTGAAGCACAAAGAGAATACTTTAAACTATTTAATAAAGAAAAAACAGCAAAAATCCAAAAGAAATTTTTAGAAAAAATAAAAGAAGAAAATCCTGATGGCAACTACAATATAAGCAACTACAAATTTATACTTAATATTATATTTTTTGACCACTCTTCATATCACTATAACGTAAGAAATAAAGAAGATGTAGAAGAATTTGGCAAAATGGTTGCACAAAAATATCCAGAATTAATTTTAAAAGAGAAAAAGGAAAATTAATTTATGAAAATTCAATCAATTAATACTAATAATACATATACTTTTCAAGCCAAAAGAAAAGAAATCCGCAAAGCCGATGACCTTGTTCGCAAAGTAAACCAAGAATTTCCTGCTTTCAGTCCAACATACGCAAGAGAATTTTGGTATCGTTTTAAGAAAATAAAAGAAGGCTACACTGATAAAAGAATAATAAATAGCGAAAACCAATTAGAAAGAATAAGAAAAAAAATAGCTAAAGGAGGAAATCCAACAAGTCTTTTTGAAGAAATAAAAGAAAAAAAGGTAGGAAATTGTTGTGAAAAAACCTATCTTACAACAGGTGCACTAAGCGCAAATGGTATTAATCAATATACAAGAAGATACGATGTAGGTGTAAACTGGACAGCAATTGATAAAAGAAATGGTGAAAAAGTTTTTGAAGATATGCAAAATTTTGACCATAATATTATTATAACGACAATGACAAATGAAGAACCAAAAAAATTTAACGATTTAATCGTAATAGACGGCTGGCTTAATAAAGCAATGAGTATATCAGAAGCACACGCCGAATATGGTTCAATGCTTAAAGAAAAAGATATATCTAAAATGAAAGAAAAAGCTATTATCAGATTTGTAGATCAAAATAAAAAAGATTACGGCCTATTAGGAAAAAAATTACCACCTGATTTTGATATAAATAATTATGAATTTAAGCACAATATTGTATTTTTCCCCCACCCTGATCCAAGATATCGCATAAAGAAAGATGATTTTGAAAAATTAGGCGAAATGGTTAGAGAAAAATACCCAACCTTAGTTTTTGAAGAAAATAAATAACAAAAAAGACAATAACAAGAAGTCATTGTCTTTTTTATGGGCCCGGCAGGATTCGAACCTGCGACCAAGGGATTATGAGTCCCCTGCGCTACCGCTGCGCCACAAGCCCTCGTGTTTTACTGAAAAAATTTATCTCAGTAGCCCCAAACGGTAACTATATTTATATATTAGCAAAAAAAGTCGTCATGTCAAATATATCTTTTTTATATTTATTTTTAAAAAATAGGTTTAAAACATGGCACAAATAGGGTATAATAAAAAATGTAGATAGATTATGGAGGCAGACTTAATGCGCATAACAGTTAAAGGGCGTAACATTGAAATTACCGATTCAATTCGTGCTTATGCAGAAGAAAAAATTGGAAAGGTAATAAACCACTATGACCAAATTCAATCAATAGACATTGTATTGAATGTAATCAAAAACCCTTCCGTTTCACAAAGCCATACTGCTGAAGTTATTTGCAAATTCGTTTCTGGTTCTGTTAAAGCTGAAGAAAGCGCAGAAACCATGTACGCAAGTATTGACTTAGTTGCAGATAAAATTAACAGACAGGTTAAAAAATTCAAAGAAAAACAAATATCAACTTCTAAAAATCAATCTATTAGAACTGATGTTATTGAAGAAAAAGAAGAAGAAACACCTGTTGAAGAATAAATTTTTAGCAAGTAAAAAAGAACTCCTTAATAGGAGTTCTTTTTTATATGAGTTTTTATTTTAATAACTTTTCTCTTGTATAATTAATCAACCCATTAGCATTAACAAGCTTTTGTATTTCTTCAGGAAATTTACTACATTCATATTCTTTTCCTTTAGTAATATTTTTTACAATGCCTGTTGATAAATCAAATTCAATTACATCACCTTTATCTGTTTCATCAGCAATAGTTGGATGCTCTAAAATAGGTAATCCAATATTAATTGCATTCCTATAAAAAATTCTTGCAAAACTCTTTGCAATAACTAACGAAACTTTAGATGCTTTAATTGCTATTGGAGCATGTTCTCTTGAACTTCCACAACCAAAATTCTCACCAGCAACTATAATATCAGATTCTTGAACCTCTTTTGCAAAAGATAAATCGATATCTTCCATGCAATGCTTTGCTAATTCCTCATGCGAAGATGTGTTCAAATACCTTGCTGGTATTATAACGTCTGTATCTATGTTATCATTGTATTTCCATACTTTTCCTGTTTGCATTTTTCCTTTACATCCTTCTTTGTGTAGTATATACTTAAATTATACATTACATGTTTGAAATGTTAATAGCAAAGAAGAAAAAGGAGAATTAAATGATGGAAATGATAGGACAAACAGCTGGTCAAATTTGGAACTACCTAAACGAAAACGGCGAATCAACTATCGCAAAAATGAAAAAAGATTTAGACCTTAAAGCTAATTTTGCTGAATTAGGCTTAGGCTGGTTAGCAAGAGAAGGCAAAGTTGAAATGTCTAAAAAAGGTACTTCTACAAACGTTAGATTAGTATAATAAATTTTTCAAATAAAAAAATCCGGTTATATTTACCGGATTTTTTTTGCGTTAATTCATAATTTTATGTAAAATAAAATCATACTAAGGAAAAAATTATGAGATTAATTCAAAAAGCTTTTTCACAAATAAAAGAAGATATTCAAACAATATATGAAAAAGACCCAGCTGCAGAAAACATATGGGAAGTTATTTTCTGTTATCCAGGTTTGCACGCATTAATAAACCACAGAATTGCACACAAACTACACTATTGGAAAATACCTTTTATTCCAAGATTAATATCTAATGTTTCAAGATTTTTTACAGGTATAGAAATTCACCCAGCAGCAAGAATTGGCAGAAGATTTTTTATCGATCACGGCATGGGCGTTGTAATTGGAGCAACAACTATCATTGGTGATGATGTTCTTCTATATCAAGGAGTAACTTTAGGTGGGACAGGAAACGAACACGGAAAAAGACACCCTACTTTAGGTGATAATATTGTTGTTGGCGCAGGTGCAAAAATCTTAGGCAACATAGAAATAGGTTCTAATTCAAGAATTGGAGCAGGCAGTGTTGTTGTTGATGCCGTACCAGAAAACTCAACAGTTGTTGGTATCCCTGGTAAAATTGTAAAACAAAATATTATGGTAGAAGGTCAACTAATGCACAACAGAATTCCTGACCCTATAACTTGCCAATTAAACAGATTAAAATACGAAATTCAAGATATTAAAGACGAAATAAAAGAAATTAAAGGCGATAAATAATTATCGCTTTTATTTTATATACTTTGGATAATTATTCCACCAATCGCACCTGCAACGATTACAAGTAATGGTTGTTTTTTAAAGAATGCAAATGGTATTAATAACAATAAAAATAAGATAATAGCTTTTATATCAAAGCCACTAAAACTTAAAGTTAATTCTTCATTCTTAAATAATGTAGAATTAACTAAACCTAAACAAATAAATGTTAATAAAGCACAAGAAGCAGGTCTTAAACCATTAAATATTGCACATAATAATTCTGAATTTTTAAATTTATTAAATAATTTAGCAGCAATAATAACAAAGACAAAAGGAATTGTTATAATACCCAACGTTGCACAAAAAGAACCAAAGAAGCCTGCAGTGGTATAACCTGAATATGTAGCCATATTAATACCAACTGGGCCAGGAGTAACATTAGAAACCGCTATCATATTTGTTAATTCTTCAACGCTAAACCAGTTATACTGACTTTGCAAATGAAACAAAAACGGCAAAGCAGCATATCCCCCACCTATAGCAAATAATCCTATTTTCAAAAATTCATAATATAAAAGGAAATACAAATTAATCACGTTTCATTCCTTTCATAATATTCGAATAACAAATTGCAATTAATGCAGCTAAAATTATCACTATAGCAGGAGATAGTGGGAAGAATATCAAAGCAAGTAAAATTAAAATATACATTGCATAACTAAATATAGAATTTACACTTTGTTTCCACATATCACGAATTGTAAGAATTACTAATATAATTACAGAGATTCTAATGCCCCAAAATGCGCTTAAAACAATTTTGTTATCAACTACAGTTAATAATAAATTTGCAAGCAATAAAATAGCTAAGAATGATGGCAAAATAACGCCTACAATGGCCATTATTGCACCAATAGTTTTTCGCACCTTATAACCAGTAAAAACAGAAATATTTCCTGCTATTATTCCAGGCAAACATTGACTAACAGCAAAGTAATCAATTAATTCCTCTTCTGTTATCCATTTTCTTTGTTCCACAATATAATGACGCAACAAAGGTAAAATAACATATCCGCCACCAATCAACTGCGCTCCGATTATAAAAAATATCTTGAATATTTCGAATAAACTTACTTTTTTCATTCTTTCATTATACCTTAAAAGGTTTAAAAATAGTTATTTTAGGGAATACTACAATTGTAGGAGTACGAAACATGCAAAAGGTATTGTTATTAGATTTCTATAATAGACCTATTAACATATGCACTTGGAAACGTGCATTAGTACTTCTTTTAAAGGGTAAAGCAGCAATTACCCGAAGAATTAATAATATTGAAAATATGATTAAGGTGGATAATGTATTAATTCCACGTGTAATTAAATTAACTTATGATTTGGCAGTTCAATTAAAAGAACTGCCTTTTTGTAGGGAAAATATTTTAGTTAGAGATGAATTTGTATGCCAATATTGTGGAAAAAAATTTCCTGCCGAAGAATTAACATTAGACCACGTATTTCCAAAATCAAGATTAGGACCTGATATTTGGGAAAATATAGTTGCCTGCTGTAAAGAATGCAATCAAAAGAAAGCAGATAGAACACCTAAAGAAGCAAGAATGAAACTTTTAAGACGTCCATATAGACCTAAAGATTATTTATTATTTGAATTAAAAAAATATCCTGAAAACATAGCAAATTATTGGAAACAATTTTTTGAAGCTTCATAAGATTTACTTTTATGCTAAAATCTTCAACATAATAGTTGTTGAAGGAATTTAGTATGGAAGCAATTAAACCTTGTAAGGAATACCTACAATCATATCTTGAAGCTTGTATTGAATGCGTTGGACACATTCATGAAGACTACATTATGCATAAACCAGAAAAGTTTGAAGAATGGAAAGATACGATTTTTGAAACATACGAAAATCATGAAAGAGGTATTAATCTTCCAGAAGGTTTTATTCCTAACGCAACTCGTTGGATTGTTGATAATGGCAGATATATTGGCACAATTAATATCAGATTACAATTAACTCCACAATTACAAAACTATGGCGGTCACTTGGGCGTTATTATTAGGTTTTCTGAACGTGGCAAAGGTTATGGCAGATTTGCACAAAAAGCTTTATTAATGGAAGCAAAAAAATTTGGTATAGAAAAAGCCTTAGTAACAGTTTTAGAATCTAATACAAAATCAATTAAAATGTGTGAAACAAGCCCATATTGTGATATGGATACAATAGAAACAATGATAGAAGGAAAAATGGAAAAAGTTCGCAGATTTTGGTTTGATGTAAATGCTCTTTGTTCTTAATAATGACTCTTTTCAACAGAAGTAATTAGAACCCCATCTTTAGAAAAAATATTTTCTAAAACAGTATTTTTATACAATGAATTAAGAACTAATCTTTCCCCTTCAGAGCTACCTTCAATATCAATAGGCTTTTGAAGATAAATAGATTTTAATATTTTTTTCAATTCTTTTGTTGTTTTAGGAGACTGGAAATCTTCAATTGAATGAATATCATCCATTAAAAATCTTTCTATAATTCTTAATTTTGCATGTAATGACATATTATATTCTTTTCCATTCAAAACACCCATTTTTTTAACAAAATCAACAAAAGAATTAGGAATATATGAAGAATAATCATACAAGATGTTTAATACAGAATGGTTTTCAAAACCACCACCATACAACAAATTAACTAATTTAGGATAATTATCAGAATGCTCTCTTATCTGAAAAATTTCAGCAGCTATTTTATACTTATTAGTATAAAAATCAGTCATATTGGATTTTGGAAGTTTAACAATAGGATTTTCTTGAGGTCCAATCCCAACCAATTTATTTAAAATTTTAATTCGATCAGGAAGGATTTTTGCATGAGGATAAGAATTTTGCAAATCATCATAAGTTAAATTTCCAATATTATCTGCATTTAAAGTAATGGGATAATTAGTTGTCTTTAATAGTTTTTCTACTCTTTCTAATTTTGGCAAGACATCTTCAAACGAAACATCTCCAGGTAAATTACTTATAAAATCAACTAATTTCATAAATGAATTATTATCAACTTCGTACTTATTAACGAATGCTTCAAAAGAAGCATAATTTTTAACATTCTTATTTACAAATGTATTTATAGCTTTCGCTTTATCTTGAGTAGATAAATTTAGATTTAAAAGGTTTGGAAGAGTATTTTTTGAATTAATTAAAAATTTAGAATCAGATAATTTACTGATATTTTCAAAACGTTCACTACCTTTTCCAGTAATATATATTGAATTTAAAATAGAACGACAGTTTTCTTTGTATTTTGCTTCATCTTCTGAATTATTAAAAGAAATTTCATTTTTAATAACAAAATTTATTAAATCTTTTCTTGAAGGGAAAAATTCTTTAAATTTATCCATTTCAAGATTTTTTTGATAATTTTCTTCAGCATTTTTAATATTAAATCTATCTAATTCAGATAATTTTGAAGTTATATCTTCCTCAGAAGCACCTATAAATTCGGATTTATACTTATCAAATATAGAAAAAGTTGTTTCATTTAAGAAAAGATTATTACTAAAATTCAACAAGAAAGTTTCTATTGGTTCTTTAGCACGATTATATTCATTTCTTAATTGTCTTAAAGAATCAAGCCTTACTTTCCTAAATTTTTTAGCATCAGAAAACTCAGACTTTTCAACAAACTTCATCAAATCAATAAACTCAACAAGATTATCAGAAGTAATATTTTTTACTCTTGGATTAGGAGAATTTACTTGATTATAATAATTTAAAAGATCTTGTGAATTTTTAAACTTACATTTTTTAATTACATCATAAGTTTTAAACAAAAGATCAGAAGAAGTATTTTCAGACTCATAAGCAACATTCATTACATCAGCAAAATTTAAATAAACATCATTAATAGAATGCTGATTTTTTTTGTCATTTTCAGAAAGAGAGCTAATAATACTTTGCTTATTATAAATCAAAGACATTGGCTCATAATCATCAATTATAGGATTAGAAAAAATTTTATTAAAATCAGAAATTGATACATTATTTTGATTTAATAACTTATAAAATCT
>JAZSQW010000049.1:0-9778 GCA_045538205.1 Candidatus Avigastranaerophilus sp.
CAGAGCTGACAAACAAGGTATGATTCACGTTCCTGTTGGTAAAATTCAATTCTCAGCTGAAGATTTATTAAAGAACTACATTACTTTAGCTGATGCAGTTTTAAGAGCAAAACCATCTTCTTCAAAAGGTGTTTACTTAAAATCTGTATATTTAACAACAACAATGGGTCCAAGTATCAAATTGGATAACAAAAACGTTGCAACTGAAGTAAAAGAAAATCTTAAATAGTTGATTTTTAAAAAGGGTGCATTTATTGCACCCTTTTTTTATGAAAAGGGGTTATGAGTTGGCAGAAAAAAAGAAGTTAAAGTTATCACTTAGAATAATAATAAAGCTTGTAAGAGCTTTCTTTTCTATTCAAAGATATTTTGTACATTTTAAAATTGTTAATAAACCAACTCAACAAGCATTATATGCTATATGGCACGGAGAACAATGCGTAGTATATAGTGTAAAAGAAAAAGACAATTTTTATGTATTGGTTAGTCCGTCAAATGATGGTGAGATTGTTGCTCAAGGTATAGAAGTTCTTAGTTTGAAATCAATAAGAGGTTCTTCTAAAAGAAATGCAGTTGCAGGTTCTTTACAAATCCTTGAAAAATTAAAAGAGGGAGCTTCTGTAGCTATTATGGTAGATGGACCTAAAGGTCCAAAAGGCGTTGTAAAAGAAGGAATTGTTAATTTGGCAAAATTATCTGGAGTTCCAGTTATTCCTCTTGCGTGGGTTTCAAACGATAAAACTTTTTTAAAATTTAATTCTTGGGATAATTTTAGAATTCCTTTTGGTTTTTGCAGAACAGTCGTTGTTTATGGAGAACCTATTTATATTCCTTCTGAATTAACAAAAGAAGAAAGTAAAGCTTGGTGCGAAAAAATTGCCGAAGAACTTAATAAAGTCGGCGATGATGCTCGCGAAAATTGTGATAAATATTGGAAAGATAAATCAATTAAAAAGCTGAGTGTATTTGAGTTATAATTTTATCCACTTCTTCTTGAGTTTCTTCCTCTTCAGTTTTAGGTTTATCTTTGTATAAATATTTGTATTTTGCGTTTTCTAATGTTTCTGAATTATCAGGTTTTCTTGCTGAAGCAAATGCATTTAGTTTGTTTTGAATTGCTTGTGAATCTGGGTTTAAGAAATTACAGACTTGAAAATAAACTTCGGCATTTTGTGGATCACCTAATTTTTCATAGCATTCTGCAACTCGTACATTTGTTTCAAAGTCTTGTAAAAGCCCAGTAATTAGTGATAATTTGTAGTATTCCAAAGCAGTTGTGTATTCTTGGAAGGCATAGTAAAAATCACCCATTGCTCTTTGCACATACATATTATTTGGTGCAATGTTATATGCTTGTAATGCATATAATTTTGCTTGTTGTCTATCTTCAAGAAGTTGATATACTTCAGATAAAATCATTAGTAATTTTATATTTGTTTGATTGTTTTCATATTCTTTTTCGAGAATAACTCTTGCTTGGTGAAGATAATCGTAGCTTTGTTCGTTAATTGAAGCTGTTTTTGCTCTTCTTATAAGTTGGCGTGCTTCTGAATAATAATCAGCCCAAGCACATAAAGATGTGTTTAGGATAAGAGTGCATAAAATAGTTATTTGTAAGAGTTTTTTCTTCATAATTATTATATTAACGATTATCTTTAAAAAATACAACAAAGACCTAATAAAAAAGAGTGTTTCCACTCTTTTTTATCTTAAAAATCTTTTACACTTGGACTATTGAAACTACCACTGTGATTATAGAAGTCTAAATCAGTTTCAGAAGAAGGTGATAAATAGTGAACTGTTCTTTTCCATATATCTTTCGCTTTTTTACCTTCTTTATATGGTTCTCTGTATGGATTTTCATTGTTAACAGTAATCGCTTTTGCCATTTCTGCAGAATATCCAGTGTTTACTAAAAATCTTTCTGTTTTCATATATTGATTATCTACATATGCAAATGCAGATTGAGCTACTAAAATTAAAGAAAATAATAAAACTAATTTTTTCATATAACAAATCCTCTTTACTATAATGATAGACTATTTTTTTAAAGAATGCAACTTTTATAGCTAATTATACATTTTCTGAATGAATTAATTTTATAAACTCATCAAGAAGTTGATTTTCAGGTAGTTTTTTTATTATTTCACCTTTTTTAAAAATGTAACCTTCATTTATACCGCCTGCAATTCCATAGTCTGCGTGTTTTGCTTCACCTGGTCCGTTTACAGCGCACCCCATAACTGCAACTGTTAATGGTTTATCAAAATCACTTAGTCTTTTTTCTACTTCTTTTGCTAATGATATTAAATCTATTTGTGTTCTGCCACAGGTTGGACAAGAAACAAAATTAATTCCTCGTTGTCTTAGGTTAAGTGATTTTAATATTGAATATCCTGCTTTAACTTCTTCTACGGGAGAATCTGTTAACGAAACTCTAATTGTATCTCCAATCCCTTCTGCCAAAAGAGTGCCTAAACCAACTGCAGATTTGATTATTCCACCTGTGTATGTACCTGCTTCTGTTACTCCAAGATGAAGTGGGTATTCTATTTTTTCGGCAATTAATCTGTATGCTTTTATAGTTGTTAAAACGTCACTTGATTTTAGTGAAACTTTTATTTTATCAAAATCGTTTCTTTCTAAAATTTCTATGTGGCGAAGTGCACTTTTTACCATTTTTTCGTGAAGAGGAATATTTTCAGCTTCAATATCTTTTTCTAAAGAACCGCCATTAATTCCTATTCGAATTGGGACGTTATTTGTTTTTGCTAAAGAAACAACTTTTTTTATATTTTCTTCTTTCCCAATATTTCCTGGATTTAATCTTAAAGCATCAACCCCGTTTTCAATACATTGAATAGCTAAACGGTAATCAAAATGAATATCTGAAATTATAGGAATTGGTGATTTCTTTTTAATTTCTTTTATTGCTTGCGCTGCATCAGAATTAAGAATTGCTAATCTGATAAGTTCACAACCATTTTCGTAAAGAATGTTAATTTGTTTTAATGTTTCTTCAACATTTCTTGTATCAGTATTTGTCATAGATTGTACTGATATTGGTGCGTTTCCACCAATTTTTATATTTCCTATTTCAATTTGTTTTGAAAATCTTCTTTGTAGCATGCCTTATGTTCCTGTTAAAATTACATGGATATATTAATTTTAGGGATAAGAAATGAAAATTGCAATAATCTCTGATATTCATGGTAATATCGAAGCGTTGACCAGTGTAATCGCTGATATAGAAAAAGAAGGTTGTAGTAAAATCTTCTGTTTAGGGGACTTAGTTATGGCAGGTCCTAATCCGATTTCCACTTTAAATATAATACATGAGTTCATGTCTAATAAAAATTTTCATATAATTCAAGGTAATACAGACAAAATGTTGTCTGTATTTTCTTTTGATACATACAATGAAATTATGAAAGTAGCACCAGTTATGGCAAGCGCTTATTTGGCAGATAGTCAATTATTATCAGAGGAAGATAAGTTATTTTTAGCTAATTTACCTATACAAGAAGAAATTATAATAGGAAATGTGAAAATTTTATTGGTGCATGGTTCGCCTCGTAAGAATAACGAAAATATATATCCTGATTTATCTATAAAAGAAGTAGAAGAAATGATTAAGGATACAGATGCAAATGTTATTTTTTGTGGACATACGCATGTTCCTTGCGGTTATCAAACAAATACAGAACAAACGGTTGTAAATGTTGGAAGTGTTGGACGTCCTTTTGCTGAAGATCCAAAAGCAACATATGCAATTATGGAAATTGATGAAACTATAAATAAATTTACTATTAAACATCAATTTGTAGAATATAATGTTCAAAAAGCTTCGAATACGTTGAAAGAGAGAGGCTTTGAAGGTTCGGAAAAATTAGCTCAAATGCTAATAAAAGCGACTTCAAGATATCCAAAATAATATATTGTTACATTTGATAAAAAAGTAGCAAAAAATATATTTTGAATTTTTGAAATAAACGGCAACGAATTGTGTTGCAAAGGAAATTTAATGAATACGATTACACCACAATATCATATAAGAAAGAATGTAAGAGGAAATAATAAAACCTTAAATAGAAGAGTTCCTTCTAACGAGCCATCTTTTAAATCTTTCCAAGCTGTAGCAGCAAGAGTAGGTTCTGATGTTGCTGATGAGCTTCCAACAATTATTTCTAAATTAGATGAACCAATAATGGAAGTTTTTTCAAGATATTATGGTAATGTTGGTAAGAGAGTTGGTAAAAAAATAGGTAAAATATATACGGGAACAAAGAAAGCTCCAAAAGCTGCTCGTTTCGTTTTTGAAAATGGTATTACTACTATAAGAGAGAAAAATTTTTTTGAAGCATTTAAAGAGAACGTATTCTTCCCTGTTACTAAATTACCTAAATGGACTGCTAACTGGTTTATTAAAAAAGCGCAAGGCGTTGATAGTTTAAATGAAACTGCTACTAAAATATATAGAAGTGATTTCTTTAGAGATTCAAGAAAATTACATGAACTTGATGAAAAAACAGATATCATTAAGGGAATGTATGATAAAACTCAATCGTTAATTGAAAAGTTTGCTGATGATCCAATAAATGAAGTTTCAAAAGAACAATTAATTGATATCTTAACTGGTAAAGATAAATCTGAAAAAGCATTGAAAATTTTGCCAAAAGCAGATGATTACATGCGAGAAAATTTATATAAAGTAAGTAATAAATTTTTTGATAAACACACAGGTAATTTTAATACAGCATATGAAAGACCATTAAATAGAATTGTTAGTGGTTTGATTCCAGTTGCTTTCTTAGCAAATGACGCATATAACTTATCAGTATTATGTGGTGATTCAAAAGATGTTTCTAAGAAAGAAGCTAAAGAAAGACAAAAACAAGAAGTATCAAGAGTTCTTACAACTGCATATATACAGTTGCTGACTTTTGGAGCATTTACAAAGTATGTTAATACTAAAGCTTGGTTTGTACCAGCTATTTCAGCTTTAACTGTTTTGGCATCTGAAACATCATCAAGATTACGTTTAGGCAAACCAATTACTTTCTTAACTAAAGAGCAAGCAAAAGAATATAATAAAAAGCAAAAAGAAAAAGAAGCTTTAAAAACACAAAATAGTGAAGATTCTTCTTTTAAAGGAAAAATTGAAAGATTAAAAGATAATTTCAAAGGTGGATTAAAGAAAACAGAAGAAAAGCAAACAGTTGCAAGTACGCCTGTAGTTGTTGTAAATGAAAATAAAGAAGTTAAACCTGCTGTTCAAGTACAAAGCTCAAATCTACTTGAAAATGCATTGAATAGTCAAAACAATAGTTTTAAAGCGCAAGTTTCATCAACAGAAAAAGAAAAAACTGAACCAAAGAAACAACAAAAGACTTTGATTACAAAGGATACATTTAAAAAAGGTTTGGCAATTTTAACTGTTGGTGGTTTTGTTTTAAGTTTCATAAAAAATAGTTCTTTGACAAAAAATAGTGCTTTAATAAAAACAATAAAAAAAGTTGGAAATGAAATTAAAGATAAAATTTATACTCCATATGCGTTTAAAGATTTTGAATTTTCTACAAAACAATTTGATAAAATTTCTGCCGCATTAGGCGATGCGAAATTTAAAGAAGTTGCAAAAGGGCATGAACATATTAAATCTAAATATTCTGAAGAAGTACGTGAAGGCGTATTTAAAGTATTTAAATCAGTATTGCCATCAGGCAAAGTTGATGATGTTGTTACAACACTTGTTTCAAAGTTAGAAAATTTAGATGGTTTTGATGCTAAAAAAGTGGGTGATTTAAAAGCAGCTATTGTTGAAGTTGCAGAAAAAAATTCAAGTGATATTGCTGAAAACTCATTCCTTAAGGTGGGCAAGCAAATTGCAAAAACATTAGATATGAATAAAGTTTCTCTTGCTTCTACTTCAAATAAGGACTTGGCTGAAATTTTTGCAGAGGCGATTTCATCTAATGTTGAAAAACAAGCGATTAAAGTTGAAACGAAAATCAAACCAGTTTTAGATTTATTTACAGAACCATTTAAATTTATTGGACATATTGGTGGCATGCCATTTAGAATAGTAAGCTCTGCATTAAAAGCTTCTTTATCACCAATTACAAGAAAAATTGCTGAAGCTGAATCTGAAGGTTTGCCATTAACAGATGTTCAAAAGGGTGTTAAACGCTTTTTAAGTGAGCTTTTTGGTGAGAAAAAATCAAAATCAGCAAAAATTAGTCAAGAAGTTTTTGTAAATTCTATTGAAAACTTAGATAAGAGTTCTAAGCAGCTTTTAAAATATGCAGGATTATTAGAAAATGCAGAAAAAACAAATATTAGCCCGGAAGAGCTTGCAAAATTAGTTAAAAAGCATGAAAGTTTAAAAGAAAAATTTAAAAAATATGTTGGTACTTCAATTGAGAAATCATTTAATGGAGTAACGCAATCAAGTAATAAAAATACAGACTTGGCAATGCTATCTAAGTTATCATCATCATTAGTAACTTCAGCGTTCTTAGTTGCAGATAACTATAACATGGTAATGATAAAATCAGATGGTGAAGATAAAGAAAATGCTAAAGAAAAAGCGTATGAACGTATTATTCAAAGATTAAGTGCATTATTCTATCAAACAATGTTTATTAATCTGTTTAATTCAACCTTCCGTTCAACATATAATAGTTCATTAAAGGGTATGGCAGCAGTAGTTGCTCCAAATACTATAACAACAGAAGTTGTTACAAGAGCATCAATTGGTATGCCAATTAAGAGAAAGACTTATGATGAAATTATTGCACTTGAAGAAAAGAATGAAAATAGAAAAGGTTTAGCAGGTAAATATTTCAAATTTATGAGATTATTAACAGGTAAAAAACCTTTAAGTGAGAGAATGCCAAAAGATAGTAAAAAAGCAGTTGACGTTGTAAAACAGCCACAAGTAGCAAATGCTGAAGTAGTAAAAACAGTAGCGAGTACAAATCTTTTAGAACAACATTTGGCGAATAAAAAATAGTGGCTTAAAGATTAATGTTTGAGTTAAAATATTGCTATGCTGATGTAGCTTAGTCGGTAGAGCAATTGATTCGTAATCAATAGGTCGTGGGTTCGATTCCCACCATCAGCTTGTAAAATTTGAAAAAAATAAAAAAAGAAAAAATAAAAAAAGTACTTTACAAGAAAAAATTTAATGATAATATAAATATATGGAGATAATCCTCAGTAGCACAATGGCAGAGCATTCGGCTGTTAACCGAAGGGTTGTAGGTTCGAGTCCCACCTGAGGAGCCATTTAAAAAAAAGAGGCGAAAGCCTCTTTTTTTTATGCTTGTTTGTTGGACGAGAACCGTGGGTGAGAGTCCCGCGGATTTTGCGTAGAGTGAGCGAAGCGAAACTCGAAAAGGCGTAAACCTGACGGAACGACAAAATTGCTTCGCAATTTGAAAGTGGAGTGTAAAGGTTGAGCCGAAAGCAATAATCCAAGACAACCTGAGGAGCCATTTAAAAAGAAGAGGCGAAAGCCTGTTTTTTTATGCTTGTTTATTGGACGAGAACAGTTTGCTTTTTTATGGTGTATATAGCAATATTACAAGTAGTTCGAATAATATTTGCATTCTTGTTATTATCAGAGCATATTCAAAGAAAATAGGTGAAGTTATGAAATGGTTAATGTTATTACTTGCTGGAATATTTGAAATAGTTTGGGCTATAGCGATGAAATATTCAAATGGTTTTAGCGTGCTTATTCCTTCAATAATAACTGTAGTTGCATATATTTTAAGCGCTGTATTTTTAGCATATGCTTTAAAATACCTTCCTCTTGGAATGGCTTATGCTATGTGGGTTGCTTTTGGGATTATTGGTACAACTATTCTTGCTGTTTTATTATTTAATGAGAAATTAACTATATTGCAAATAATCTCTCTTGTTTTAATAATAATTGGGGTAATAGGGTTGAAACTTTTTGCAAAACAATAGTTATGTTTTGTGTGTAATTTGTTAAATAGATAAAAAGGTTTGGCTCGTTGAAGTTTCTGTCAACTGTAAAAAAAGAAAAGATATAAAATAATATCTCTTCTTTTTTATTCTTTTTGCACTTTTTTAATAATAAACAGTATATATTTGCTTTTGTTTGATTTTAGCGTGGCCTCCTCTTATTGGTAAAAGTAGTATGCCAAGACCAAAAAATAGTGTGCAAATATATGAAACAGGATAAAGCCATAATGTACGATTAGCACCTGTTCTACTTATTTCTCCTTTTAAAGATATATTGTCTATTGAAAAGTTGCCAACAACTACATCTGAAGGTACACCATAGCTTTTATTATATGATATTGTTTCTATTCTCGCTTTTACAGTACTACCAATTGGATATGTTTTATTTTTGATTTTTGTTTCAGAAATGGTTTCAAATTCAATAAAGTCACCTTCTTCAAGTTTATGTTTTGTTGTAAAATATTTTTTTATACGAATTTTTATAGGAATGGCGTCTTCTTTATTAAATGTATTTGTTTTTTGTTGCACAATTTGTTTTTGAGAAATTGTTATTGCATCTTCTTTTAAATCTATTGTTGGTTTTGTATGATTGTTTTTGTTTTTATTATTTTCAGCAAAAGTATCTGTAATAATAACAGCTTTAGCTTTTTTAATTTCCAAATTTTTATTAATACTTTTCTCGACAAAAGAATCATTAATAGTTGGTTTTTCTATTTTCTTTATTTTTTTATCGCAAGAAAGTGTTTTTTCTACAAATTCATCATTGATTGTACAAAAACCAGGTAAAATTAGTATATTAAAACTAATGATGAATGCTAATGTTTTTTTAAGCATTTTTCACCTATAAATATTTTACTGCGCGTTTAGAATTTGATTCGATTTTTTTCTGAAATTTTGCTCTGTTTTCTTTTGAAGTTAGCAAAAAGTTTTGGTAATAAATATTTTCTTTATATTCATTATTTGCTAAATATTCAGGATATTTTTTGTAGATGTATTCATATATTTGCATCATTCTTCTTGAAGTTAAAGGATGAGAAGAGCACCAATCATACCTGCCTTGTGGGAATGTTTTGTTCATAACAATTATTAAAGAAATTGGATTGTAGCCGGCATTAACTAAGTAATCAACAGCTTTTTTATCTGCTTTGTATTCATATTTTTTTGGTGAAAAAGAATATGACCAAGAAGAAAATGCGCCTCTAAAAATACCTTTGTAGCTATCTACACTATGAGAAATTTCGTGAGCTAAAATTGCAGCAACTTCATCATCAGAATCTAATCGATTGTATAGGCCTCTATATAATGTAATCTCCCTGCTTCTGCTGTTTGAATGTGCATTTATTTGTTTTCCTGCATCAAAGTTAAAAACTGTTCTTTTTTCAATACCGTTGTAATTTAAAAGCTTGAATCCAATTTTATCAATTCTGTTTTGTGCTACTTTTATAGAGTCTTCGGTAATTGTTTCAGATATTGCCGCATATGCACTTGAGCAAATTAAAACTAATAATGTTGCAAAAATAATAATCTTTTTCATTTTAAATTACCTCTTTTTATATTGATATAACTATTCTATTATTGAACGTATTATATTAATAATATAAATTTTAATTGTCTATGTAAAGATTTGAATTTTGCAAAAAATAAAGAGGAACAAATGTTCCTCTAAAAATGATACGAAAATGAAAACTTTTTTGGTTAAACTTGTGACTTATAATTTTTGTTTTAATCCTTTCGGATTTATATATTAGCCTACACCTTTGAATTTTGGTGTTGCTCTGTCGAT
>JAZSQW010000057.1:0-2625 GCA_045538205.1 Candidatus Avigastranaerophilus sp.
CAAACCCTATTGTTGATGATGCAGAAACCTTATTGTTTACAATAAATAAAGCTAAACAGGCTAAGGATATCGGTTTTTATCCTATATGTGCAGTTAGTGAAAATTTTAAAGAAGAAAAAATTGTTGATGTTAAAGAATTGATTAAAAATGGTGCTATTGCTTTTTCAAATGACGGAAAACCAATAGAAAACATGAATTTTTTAAGAGAAGCTTTAAAAGAAGTAAATGCAAATAATTCAATAATTATTTCTCACTCTGAAGATTCTTCGTTAGCAAAAGGTGGAAGCATAAATGAGGGAAATACAAGTAAAAATTTTGGTATAAAAGGTATTCCTGATATAGCTGAAAGCGTTGCTATTGCAAGAGAATTAGAGGTCGTAAGAAATTTAAACGTAAAATATCATTTTGCTCACGTTTCAACTAAACGCTCAGTGGAATTAATTCGTCAAGCTAAAAAAGAAGGGTTAAATGTTACTTGTGAAACAGCACCACATTATTTTAGTTTGTCAGAAGAAGATATTGTTGAATTAAATGCAAAATATAAAATGAACCCACCACTTAGAACAAAAGAGGATAAAGAAGCAATAATTCAAGGCTTGATAGATGGCACAATTGATGTTATTGCAACAGATCACGCACCACATACTAAAGAAGAAAAGGCTATGCCTATTCAAAATGCACCAATGGGTATAGTAGGGTTTGAAACAGCTTTAGCTGTTACGTTAAATTATCTTGTGCATACAGGTAAATTAAGTTTAATTGAAGCTATTAAAAAATTAACTTATAACCCTGCAAACATTTTGAATATTGAAAATCAAGGAATTATTGAGGTTAATAAACCTGCAAACTTACTTGTTTTTGACTTAAATCAAGAATGGGTTGTAGATGTCGAAAAATTTAAATCTAAAGGAAGAATTACTCCTTTTGATAAATATAAATTAAAAGGAAAACCATTAATGACAGTAATAAATGGAAAAATAAATTATATAGAATGAGGGATATATGGAAATTAGACCAGAGATTAAGGAAAAAATAGTTTTAGCGTTAGATGTTGATACTATTGAACAAGCAAAAGAGTTAATAACAGAATTAAAAGACTATGTTGGAATTTTCAAGGTTGGCTTGCAAATGTATACAGGTAATGGCTATGAAATTTTTGATTTTATGAATAGCCAAAATATCAAGTTCTTCTTTGATATTAAATTGCACGACATTCCAAATACAGTTGCAAAAGCTTCTGAAAATGTTATAAGACACGGAGCATCTTTCTTTAATATTCACACAACAGGTGGTGAGGAAATGATGCGTCAATCACAAGAAGCAGCAAGAAAAGTAGCTAAAGAATTAGGTAGAGAAAACCCAACAATTTTAGGTGTTACTGTTCTAACAAGTATTAGTGAAGACTGTTTGAGAAATGAATTAAAAGTTCCATATAATCCAAAAGAATATGCAATAAATTTAGCTTTAAGTGCTAAAAATGCAGGCTTAGATGGTGTAGTTGCAAGTGTTTGGGAAGCTAAAAATATTAAATTAGCTTGTGGCAAAGATTTTAAAGTTTTATGTCCAGGTATTCGTCCTGAATGGTCAAGCAAGAACGAACAAAAACGTATTGCAACTCCAAGCGTAGCTATTAAAGAAGGTGCTGATTATTTAGTAATTGGTAGAGCAGTTACAAGTGCACCTGATAGAGTTAAAGCTATTCAAATGATTTATGAAGAAATTGAAAATGCACTTTTAACTCAAAATAAATCTTATGCTAAAAACACAGGTAAGTTAGTTTTAGAAAATGGAATGATTTTTGAAGGCGAATCTATTGGTGCTGATGGAACAGTTTTTGGCGAAATGGTATTCAATACTGCAATGGAAGGTTATCAAGAAATTTTAACTGACCCATCTTATGCAGGTCAAACAATAGTTTTAACATATCCTGAAATTGGTAATTACGGTATTAACAAAGATGATTTTGAAAGTGGTAAAATTCACGCAAATGGTTTAATAGTTAAAAACTTCTGTGAAAATGAATCTCATTATAAAAGCTATATTGCACTTGATGAATACCTAAAACAAAATAATACAATGTGTTTAAAAGGTATCGATACAAGACATTTAGCACAAATTATCAGAGATAATGGTTCTATGAAATGTGCTATTACAACAGAAAAAATTACTCCTGAATTAAAGAAACAAATCAAAGAATACGAAATAAGCAAAACAGTTGCATTAGATGTAAGTACATATAAAATAGAACATTTTGCAGGCACAGGTTCAAAAGTAGGTATTATTGATTTAGGCGTAACAAAAGGTGTTGCAGAAAGTTTAAGAACATTAAATTGTGATCTTACTTTGTTCCCAGCAGATACTAAAGCAGAAGATATTTTAGCTGAAAAATTAGATGCTGTTATTGTTTCAAATGGACCTGGAAATCCTGAAGATGTAACTTGTACAATTGAAACAGTTAAGAATTTAATTGGCAAAGTTAAATTATATGGAATTTCATTAGGACATCAAATTATAGCTTTGGCTTTAGGTGCTAAAACTTACAAAATGAAATATGGTCATAGAGGTGCTAACCACCCTGTGTTAAATAATAAAACAAACAAAATATTCACAATTAGTCAAAACCAC
>JAZSQW010000120.1:0-4102 GCA_045538205.1 Candidatus Avigastranaerophilus sp.
TTCAAGTCATTCGCTTTGTTTTGCTTTTCGCAAAACTGTCGCTCATTATTTCGGCGCTACTTCGGCGTTCCCTCATTTTATTCGGTCAGCCTTCAGAAAATCCCCGTCTTGTAATTTTCCATTCGCAAACTTTCTACTCCATTACACAATTTGTTCCAAATTGTTGTATTCCGTCCAGTTTGCTCATATGCACGTTTTACGTACGAAAAATTACGCAAAAAAAAGCCGCGAGTAAAAAACAGCGGCTACTAGACTTTTGGGGAGGGAGGTTTTATGGGGCATATTGCCCTTACATTTATATTTATCGGTATATTTTTAAAAAACTTTAGTTTTTCATTCGTTTTTCTTACGATTAAAATTAAAAGGCTTATAGTTATTGAGTTTTACTGCTTTACGTTTCTTAATAATATGTTCTATTTCAGATTAAATCTTTTGTAGTAAAATAAAATTATGGAAAAGATTTTAAAAAGACCTGAGTTATTATTACCTGCAGGCAGTAAAGAAAAATTAAATTATGCTATTCAATATGGGGCTGATGCCGTATATTTAGGAATGGTAGATTTTAGCTTAAGAGCTATGCGTAAAGGTGAATTAATTACCTTAAATAATTTAAAAGATTGTATTGATTTAGCTCATTCTTATGGCAAAAAAGTATATTTAACTTTAAATATTTTTGCTTATAACAATGACATTGATCAAATGATTGAATGTGCTGAAAAAATCAATGAAGCGAAGCCTGATGCTATTTTGTTTTCAGATTTTGGTGTGTATAACGTAATTAGAAAATATATGAGTGAAATACCTTTGCACGTTAGTACTCAAACAAATATATTGAATTATGAGGCTGTTAAGTTCTGGCAAGATATGGGGGCAACAAGGGTTGTTTTATCTCGTGATCTATCTTTAAAACAAATTGAGGAAATTAAAAATAAAGTACCAGGAATGGAATTAGAAGTTTTTGTTCATGGTGCACAATGCGTTTCTTTTTCAGGCAGATGTTTAATTAGCGATTATATGACTAAAGGCGAAAGAAAAGCTAATCATGGTAATTGCTCTCAATCTTGTAGATGGAGTTATAAACTTTTAGAAGAAACTCGTGAAGGTGAATATTATGATATCTCAGAAACTGAACGTGGAACTCATATTTTAAGCCCTAAAGACTTGGCTTTAATTAATTACTTACCTGAGTTAATAGATATTGGTGTTGATTCTTTTAAAATAGAAGGAAGAACAAAAAGTTTATATTATGTTTCTGCTGTAGCAAAAGCATATAGAAAAGCTATTGATGACTATTTGACAACAGGCAAGCTAAATGAAGAAGCTAATTATGAAGAAATTAGAAAAATAGGTAATCGTGGTTATACAACAGGATTCTATTTACACAAACCAGATTCTGAAGGGTATAGCTATGATATTTCCAAAGGTTTAGCTGGCGCAGATTGTTTATGCGTTTTTGAAGATAAAAAAGATAATAGATATAAAGTTCTTACTAAAAATAAATTCTTATTAAATGATGAAATAGAAATTATTACGCCAACCGAGTACGTTAAAACAAAAGTTATTAAGATTATTGATGACAAAACAGGAGAAGAAAAAGAACTCTCTAATACAAATGATAACTCTTGGCTTGAGTTTTCTGTTGAACCAAAGAATTGGGAATATGCTTTGGCAAGAACAATTGGAGTTAAGAATATAAGATGATTTTAAAACCAGACTATAATTTAAATTCAGTATACGATATAGATTTCAAAGAGCTTAAAACATTGGGTATAAATGCTTTGCTTTTTGATTTGGATAGTACTGTAATGCCTTCTAAATCAGGTGAATATCCTGATAGAATAGTAAAAATGTTTGAAGAATTAAAACAAAATTTTGTGGTTGCAATTATTAGTAATAATAAAAATAAAGAATATATTGCAAAAGTTCAAGCGATGTCTAATTTTACAGTAATAGGTGAAGCCAATAAACCATCACCAAGGGTAATGAAAGAATTTTTAAAATCTGTTAATATAGAGCCAAGTCAAACAGTTGTTGTTGGTGATAGACCTTTAACTGATATATTGGCTGGTAAATTGCTTGGTGCTAAAACTATTTTAGTAGATTCTATTACTAAAGATATTGAAAATAAACCAACAAGATTTGTTAGGGCGCTTGAAAGATTAACAATAAAAAAGTAAATATAAAAGGAGATAGTAAAATGATGAATGAAAAATTAGAAAAAGCTTTTAATGATCAAATCAACAAAGAATTTTATTCAGAATATTTATATTTATCAATGTATGCATATTTTGAAAGAATGAATCTTCAAGGTTTTAAAAATTGGATGGATGTTCAAAGACAAGAAGAACACGCTCACGCTATGGGCTTATTTAATTATGTTCACGAACGTGGTGGTAAAGTTGTTCTTCAAGCTATCGAACAACCTGAATTTGATTGGGAAAGTCCTTTAGCTGTTTTCGAACACGTTTTAAAACACGAAGAATATGTTACTTCAAGAATCAATGCTTTATCTGATGTTGCTGAAGAAGTAAAAGATAGAGCTGCTGTTTCTTTCATTGACTGGTATGTAAAAGAACAAGTTGAAGAAGAAAATAACGTAAATAATGTTTTAAAAACATTAAGATTAATTTGCAATGATACTAATTGCTTATATATGTACGATAAAGAATTAGCTACAAGAACTTTTGTAGCTCCAGTAATTGGCTAAAATGGTTATAAATACTAAAAGAGAGAAGATTTTTATCTTCTCTCTTTTTTTTGAAAATTCAAAAAAGACTTTAAATTTTGTAAAAAATTTGATAAAATGATTTTTGATAAAGAAAGGTTTAATAAATGAGCAATCTTATTATTTTTTCAGAAGGCAATAGTCAAAGACTTGAAGACGTTGCTAAAAAGTATACAGACTTAGAAGTTAGAGTTTTAGATATAAATGAAATTACTAATGTAGAGACTTATAATCCTGCAATTATGATTTTAGATGTATCTATGGAAAAATTAAAAGATATCTCAATGGTGACTAAATTTTCAGTTCCTGTTCTTACTGTAGTAGATGAAATTCCAGAAAATATTACTGTAAGAGGAGAAGCTTTTGATTATATTGTTAATCCGGTAAATGAGTATGAATTCTCTGTGAAAATTAAGAATTTAATTAAAATTAAAGATTTAAGGGATAAAATTTCAAACATATCAACAACAGATGAGTTAACAGGCTTGCATAATAGAAAATTCTTGCTTGAACGTTTAGACTCAGAATTATCAAGAGCAAAAAGATACAATACTCCTGTTTCTTGTATTCTTTTTGATATTGACTTTTTCAAGGTTGTAAATGATATGTATGGTTATGAATGGGGCGATGTACTTCTTAAAAAATTGTCAGAAATGCTTCAAAATCTTGCAAGAAAAGAAGACGTTGTTACCAGATATGGTGATGAAGAGTTTATGGTTGTTTTACCAGAAACAAGTGAAGAAAATGCATTTATTTTTGCTGAAAGATTTAGACGTGATGTAGAAAAAATGTCATTTATTCCTGCAGGTGAAGATGAAAGACATCCTGTTAAAATTTCAGGTGGTATTTCTTCTTTCCCAAGTGTTGATGGTGTTGATGAAAATGCAAACTCTCTTGTTAGATATGCAGAGCACGCTTTGTATAATGCAAAGAAAAAAGGTAAAAACAGAATTATCTTATTCTCACAAGTTAATTTAGATTTTTAAAATAAAAGAGATGGTTTTAAACCATCTCTTTTTTTATGTTCCGCTAAAAATAACAGCCTCGTTAAAACCTTTATTCTCTTCTTTTATTGATTTAAAGAAATCTCTTACTAAAATTGCACTGTTTTGTAAGTGTTTAAATTTATTTTCTCTAAAGAAGTTTTCTATGTTATCACCAGATTGGAAATATCTTTTATTTTTAATGTATAGTTTAAAGTTCTTGTTTCTTTTTACTATTTTTTTAGTTGCGAATGATAATATCATTGGATATAAATCCAAGTATTGTGGTGGAACAATTGTTTCAAGGAAATAATTGATATTGTCTAAAGTGACAATTTTTATATAGGCTTTTATTTCTTTTGTGTTGTTATCTTCATAAATATATTTAAAAGAA
>JAZSQW010000131.1:0-5257 GCA_045538205.1 Candidatus Avigastranaerophilus sp.
GGCTGACATTATAATTGATGAAGATATAGTTTCTCGAAAACATTGTTCTATAGAAAAACGTGCAGATAAGTATTTTATAAAAGATTTAGATTCTATGAATGGAACAAAATTTTTGGAATTATCTTCTTCAAAAGATGTAGAGCCAGAAATGGATATTTATACATTGCCAAAAGGTATTCCATCAAAAGTTTCAAAAGATTCACAAATATATTTGGGTTATGATTTTGCAATTGATTTAAGAAATAAAAATATTTTAAACTTGTTGCAACAAAAAGGTTCTATTAATGTTGGACGTTCAGATGATTGTGATTTGGTTGTATCAGATTTTTATGATATGGTTTCAAGACATCATTTGAATATATCCATGAATGGTGATGGTGAAATTTATGTTACTGATTTAGGCTCTACTAATGCTACGCAAGTAATTCCAAAAAATAAAATACAGCCTTTTTATCAAGGTGTAGAAAACATAGAATTGCGACAAGGTAATATTGGTGATTGTTATTTGTTATCGAATTTATATGCTTTATCAAGAAATCCTAAAGGGCAGAAACTTATAGAAAAAATGGTTCGAGTTGATAATGACGGAAATTATGTTGTTTCTTTTTATAATAAAGAACCAATTATCGTGCCTTTAGAACAATTAGATGGGCAAAAATTAGAAGGCAAAGAAAAAATTAGCGTTGCAGGTGAGCTTGGTGTAAGGGCTATTGAAAGAGCTTATGGCAAGATGTTAAGACCGATTGAACATTTGGATAAAACATTGTTTATGAAAATAGATAATGGTGGAAAAATTAATGAAACACTGTTCAATTTAGTAGGTAAATACCCGCAGTATTTTTATATTCCTAACACTAATGTGCATCAAAAATTTGCTGAATTGGCACAAAAACCTATGAAAAATTATGTAATGTTGTGTTCTACACATCAAAAAGGTCGCTATGGTGATTATATGGATAAAGATAGAAAATTTATTTCTCGTCACGCTTATGCTATTAAAAATTTTGATGTTGATAAAAAATTAGTGGAAATTGTAAATCCTCATAACACAAAACATTCTGAATTCGTACACTTTGATGATTTTCAACAAATGTTTGACTTTATGCATGTTTTAGAAATGTAGTTTTAAAATTTTTTATTTGTTTTAGCAAAAAAAATAATGTTTGTTTTTTACACTAATGAAAAGTGTAAAGCTTTTTGTCTTATTCGTCAGAGAGAAAATTTTATAGTAGAATTTAATTATTAGGGAGAGCTGAATTTTTAATAATGAATTATCGTAATTTTGGGAATTTAACATTAAAACAAAAGAAAATTAATGAATTTTCTTTCTTAAATAAAAAAACAACTGAATTAGATTGGTTGTTTGAAGATTCAATGAATAAATTAAATGATTTTTCTGTAGTCGAAGCAGAACGTAAGATGGCTCTTGAAAATTTAAGAGACCTTACGAAAAGACTACAAAATAAACGTTTGCAAGAACGTATGAGAAGTAGATTAAGATATTTTTCTGCTTAATTATTTTTTGGATTCTACAGGAATACTTACAAAAGCTTCTTTTACAAAGTTAAAGAAGTTTCTTTTGTTGAAATAAATAACTTTTTTGTCTTCAACTTTTCTTTCGTGGTTCTGTAATTCCACAGTAAATTTTACTAATCTTGGATTCATTTTTTCTACCTTAAATTAAAACTAACCTTACATATATATAAAGTATTTTTTTGTAGAAAAATTGCCTTTTTATTAACAGAGTTTATCATATCTTTAATTTATGATAGAATATAGAAATATGATAGCAGTAAAATTAATAAAGAATAAACAATGTCCATTAGATATCCCAGAAGGTGTAGAAGTAAAACACGGGGATATGGTTATTATATTAACTGAAAAAGGTGAAGAGGTTGTTCAAGCATATCTTTTACCACCACAAGTTGCAAGTGCTATCAAAATGAAAAAAATTCCTGCAGTTCCTCTTGTTAGAGTTATGACTAAGGAAGATTTAGTTGTTTATGAAGAAATAAAAAAGATGAATGAACAAGGCTATAAAGATTGCCTTCAACTTATTAAACAACATAATTTGCAAATGAATTTAATTCAATGTTCATATACTTTTGATAGAAGAAAAGTAACTTTTTATTATACAGCTCCTGAAAGAGTTGATTTTAGAAATCTTTTGAAAGATTTAACAAAGGTATTTAAACGTGTTCGTATTGATTTAAAACATATTGGCGTGCGTGATGAAACCTCATTAACAACAGGTTGTGGTTTGTGTGGAAGACCATTCTGTTGTTGTAGTTTTAAACGTCAATTTGATTCTATCAATATTAAATTGGCTCATGACCAAAGTATGCCAATAACCCCAAGTAAAATTTCAGGAACTTGTGGCCGTTTACTTTGTTGTTTGAATTATGAATATAAAAACTATATTGAAACAGCTAAGGAAATGGTACCTATTGGTTCTGGTGTAATGACTATTGATGGTGTTGGTAGAGTTTGTGCTTTAAATATTCTTACTAATCACGTTAGTGTTAAACTTACTGATGGAAAAATAAAAGAGTTCCCTTCTAATGAAGTTGAAATGATTGATGCAGAAGTAAATATTGAAATTGATGTAAATCAATCAAATTATAAATATGCAGCAATGCAACAAGAAGAACAAGTTGACGTTAGACACCTTGAAGATGATAGAAATAGTTCAACTGGTAATATTTAGTAAGGTAAATGCAAAGTAAATATTGTTTTTTCTTCTTCGCAAGATACAGTTAAGTCGCCTTTGTGTGCTTGGGCTATTTTTTTAGATAAGTATAAGCCTAAACCTGTACCTAATTTCCTGAATTTTGATTGTCCTGAATAATATTTTTTAAAAATTAAATTGATTTCTTCTTCAGAAATGGTTATACCTTCATTTATAACTTGTATTTTAAGCTCTTGTTCAGTTTTGCTTGTATTTATGTTTATACAATTATTTTTTGCGCTATGAGTAATTGCATTTTGTAATAGGTTTTTTATAATTCTTTTTATTTGAAATTCATCTGCTTCAATTTCAAAATTTGTTGTTTCTTCTATGTTATTTTGAATCTTTATATTTTTACTAAAAGAAATAGGCTCCATTTCTTTAATAATAGTTTCAAGGAAGTTGTTTATTTGAATGTTAGAAATGTTTAATTGCATTTCTTTTTGTTCCATTTTGTATGATTCTAAGATATTTTCTATAAGTTCTTTTAGCTCTTGATTAGAAGCTTTCATTAAATTTAAAGCTTCTTTTTGTTTTTCTGTTAGCTCTCCAAAATGGCCTTGAAGTAAGTAGTCAATAGAGTTTAATTCTGCAATAACAGGTACTTTCATATCATGTGTAAGTGTTGCTGTTATATCTTCTTTAAGCTTTCTTATCTCTTTTTCTTGTTTGATGATTTCTTCAAGTGATAAATTCTTTTTAGATAGAGTTGCTTGGTATTCTTTAATCATTAATTCTCTATCGTGAATTGTCTCAAAAAGTCTGTTGATTGTGTTTTGTAATTCTGAATTATTTAATTTTTCAAGCTTTATATTAATATCTCCATAACGAACTCTTTTTGTTGCAAGAATGATTTTAGAAATATCATATTTAAGCGCTTTGTTTTCTTTTTTTATCACATAAATAACTCCTATAAGTATAAGAGTTAAAATTGTGAAAAAAGCTGTAAGAAAAATTATATTCATAGATTGATTATAGCACGTATTAAATCATAGTTAATAATTCTTTAAATTACACAAAATTAATTAAAGTTTTTTGAAATCTCGTCGATATGTTTTTTGTTAGTAAATATTTACACGAGGTCTAAAGAATATGAAAATAAATAAACTTTTATTGGGTGCAATAGTGCTTTCTTCTGCTGTTTTTACCCCCCCCCATAAGGTTTTTGCAGAAACTGTAGAAAATGCAATTAAAAATCAAGATGGTGATAGAACTTATGTAATGACTCAAAATGAAGCAATTACTCAACATTTAGGTTATATGAGTGGTTCATCTCTATCTATTGAAGGTAATAATAAGATTATTGATGGGAATGGTTATCATGGTATTTATGTTCAAGAAGGACAAAAGTTAGTATTAACAGATGTAATAGCAAAGAATTTTAAAAAAGTATATGATTATTCTTTGCCTTCTAATAATGGCGGTTTTGTTTATAATAAAGGAACAATAGAAAATATTTCAGGAGTTTTTGAAAATAATTATGCAGGTGGTGATGGCGGTGTTATTCGTAATAATGGAATAATAGAGAATATTTCAGGGATTTTTGAAAATAATTATGCTGAAAGTGAAAGTGGTGTTATTCATAATGAAGAAGGAAAAATTGTGTCTATAAATGGAACATTTAAAAATAATTTTTCAGAGGATTTGGGCGGAGTAATAGTAAATGCTGAAGGTATTATAGAAAATATATCTGGCGTTTTTGAAAATAATGGTTCTGATAATGAAGGTGGGGTTATTTGTAATTATGGAACAATTTTATCAGTAGATGGCATTTTTAAAGAAAATAAAGGTCTTTTTGGTGGTGCTATTTATAATGCAGTTGAAATGGGTAGAATTTCTGGTATTTTTGAAAAGAATTCGGCTTCTTTTTTCGGAGGGGCGATTTTGAATTTTATGGGAGAAATTAATGTTGTTGCTATATCTGAAAATACTGTGTTTGCTGGAAATAAAGATATATTTGGTTTGAATGCTTTAACAAATGTTTCTGGTTTGGTTAACTTAAATGCAAATAGTGGGAAATCAATAATTTTTAATGATTCAATTGGTGTGAGTTTAGAAAATATAGATTCGTTATCAGATGAAGTGTTTGAAGAACTTGAAATGACTAAAGATGAGATTAAACAAGTAGTTAATCCTAATTCAAGTATAATTAATATTAACTCATCTACAGAAGAAAATGTAGTAGAAGCAGGTTTATCGGGTTATACAAAAGGTACAATCGAATTTAATAATGAAGTAAAACGAAATACAGTTAATATGTACGATGGTACATTAAAATTCGGCACAAACATTCAAGATGGTGTCGAATATGTTGGTGGGCTTGTAGAATCAAACTTAAACTATTATGGTGGTTTAATTACTCTTCAAAATAATGGAATTAATACTGCTAACTTAGGTAATTTAACTCTTCATAATGAAATGAATTTATCTTTAGATGCTGATTTAAAAGCCGAAACAATTGATACAATTAGTGCTGATAGCTTTGTTTCTAATGATAATAAAATCAACATTACTAATATCAATCTATTA
>JAZSQW010000152.1:0-2924 GCA_045538205.1 Candidatus Avigastranaerophilus sp.
ATTATTTTTCTTGTTAAAATACCCTCTCTTATGGTACAATTACTACTATAAGTAATAGAATATAAACTTTTAAATATATGAGTTAAATAAATTTAAATATTATATAAATGCATTCGCATTGGGAAGAACGAGGTATAGGAAAATTAACATAGATACTAATACTATTGTTATCTCTATTGGTTTTATTGCTATCGCAGTGATTCACTTTATTGATTCAAAAAAACAACAAAAAGTAAAAGATTCTATGCAAGTGGAACTTGAAGAAAAAAATGCTCTTTATAAAAAAGAAGCTATGATTACTGCTAAAGAAGCTTTGCAAGGTGAAATTGATAAATTTCAAGAAGAAGTTAAAGAACGTAGACAAGAACTTTCTAAAACAGAGTCTAAATTAGCAAAAAAAGAAGAAATTCTTGATGAAAAAATGCAAGATTATGCTCAAAAAGAAGCTGAAATTCAACGTAAAAAAGATGAATTAATGGATAAAGAAGATTATCTTGCTGAAACAATTCAAAAACAAATTCAAGAACTTGAAAGAATTTCTGGGCTTTCTGTTGAAGAAGGTAGAAGAATTCTTTTAGAACAATTAAAAGTTGATTTACAACAAGAAGCAAATAATTTAATTAGAGAAAATGAAGCTCATATTAAAGAAGTTTCAAATGAAAAAGCAAAAGAAATTTTAACGACTGTTATGCAACGTTGTGTAATTGATCACGTTGTTGAATCTACAGTTTCTTCAGTAAGTTTACCTTCTGATGAAATGAAAGGTAGAATTATTGGTCGTGAAGGTAGAAATATTAGAACTTTAGAAACACTTACAGGTGTAGATTTAATTATTGATGATACTCCTGAAGCTGTAGTTCTTTCTTGTTTCGATCCTGTTAGACGTGAAATTGCTAAAATTGCGTTAGAAAAATTGGTTTCTGATGGTCGTATTCACCCTGTTCGTATTGAAGAAATGGTGGAAAAAGCGACAGCAGAAGTTGAACAAAAAATCAAACAAGAAGGTGAAAATGCTGCTATGGAAATGGGCATTATGAACCTTAATAAAGAACTTATAAAAATTTTAGGTAGATTATATTACCGTACAAGTTATGGTCAAAATGTTTTATTACACTCATTAGAAGTTGGTAATATTGCAGGTATGATAGCTGCCGAAATTGGTGCAAATGTTAAAGTGGCAAAAAGAGCTGGTTTATTGCACGATATTGGTAAGGCTATTGACCAAACACAAGAAGGTACCCATATTGAGTTAGGTGTTGAAATTGCAAGAAAATATGGTGAAAAAGAAGAAGTTATTCACGCTATCGAAGCTCACCATGATGATGTTACAGCTAATACAATTGAGGCTGTTCTTGTAAAATTAGCAGATGCTGTATCTGCTGGTCGCCCTGGTGCAAGACGTGATACGTTAGAAATTTATATTAAGAGATTACAAAAATTAGAAGAAATTGCTCAAAGTTATGAAGGTATTAAACAATCTTTTGCTGTTCAAGCAGGTAGAGAAGTAAGAGTTATTGTTCAACCAGATAAGTTTGATGATGTTGCAAGTGGAAGACTTGCAAGAGATATTGCAAAACGTATTGAAGAAGAGCTTGATTATCCAGGTCAAATCAGAGTTACTGTTGTTAGAGAAATTAGAACAACTGAAGTAGCAAAATAGTATCAGTCAAAAACAATACGAAACAAAACAATGCAAGCAAATAAAATAAAATTAATGTTTTTAGGCGATATTGTCGGAAAATCTGGCAGAAAAGCCGTAGAAAAGTATATATCAGGTTTATCAGAGAATAAGCCTGATTTTATACTTGCTAATGTTGAAAATGCTTCGCATGGTTTTGGTCTTACAAAAAAGAATTATAATGAACTTTTATCTTATGGTATTGATGCGTTTACATCTGGTAATCATATTTGGGATAAACGTGAAATCTTTACTTATATAGATGAAGCAGATAAATTGGTTCGTCCTATTAACTATCCTCAAGGTACAAAAGGTGTTGGATATAGAATTTTTGAAAAGGACGGATATAAAGTTGGGGTTATAAATGTTTTGGGTAGAACATTTATGGGCTTATATGATGCTCCTTGGCAATTAATTGAAGATGCAATTAATGAAATAAAAAAAGAAACTCCAATTATTGTTATTGATATTCACGCAGAAGCAACTGCTGAAAAAATTTGTATGGCAATGTATTATGCCAAAATGGGTATAAGTGGCGTGTTCGGTACACATACTCACGTTCAAACTGCAGATGAAAGAATCTACGAAAATTGTTGTGCCTATATTTCTGATGCCGGTTTTTGTGGTGATAGAAATAGTGTTATAGGTATGGAGTATGAATCATCTGTAAATAGATTAATAACCGCTATTCCAGATAGATTGGAAGTGGCTTCTTCAGGTGAAACACAGATTAATGGTGTTGTTGTTACCATTGATGTTTTAAGTGGTTGTGCTGAAGATATAACAAGAATTAATGAGATAATAAATATTAGTGAGGAAAATACAATTATGAAAGGATGAGGAAGTGAAGGTCGATTTACATATCCACACATCATATTCTGATGGCGCATTTTCACCTGAAAAAATCGTCGATACAGCAATAGATGTGGGACTTGATGCAATCGCAATTACAGATCACGATAACGTACTGTCGCACAAGATTGCTTTGGATTATGCAAAAGATAAATCTTTAAAAATATTACCTGGAGTGGAAATTAATACTATTTATAAAGGTTATGAAGTTCACATTTTAGGTTATTTTATGGATTTAGAAGATAGTGATTTCCAAAAACTTATAAAAACACAACAACAAGCACGTGTAAAACAAACAAAGGAAATTATAACTTTGTTAGCAAAGCGTGCAGGAATTAAAATTACATTAGATAGTATTGTAAGCCAAGTAGCTCCTGGTGGTAGTATTGGTCGT
>JAZSQW010000154.1:0-10528 GCA_045538205.1 Candidatus Avigastranaerophilus sp.
TGAAAATGGAAGAAAATAACAATAGAGAACTTTTTTGAAAATATCTATCAAGTAATCTTTACTCCAAAAGCTTTTTTTGAAAATAAAGAGAGAAATATATCAATAAGATTAGCCCTAAGTACAATAATTTTCATTGCTATATTTACAAAAACAGCAATGGCAATACTAAAGAGCGAATTAACTAACTGGTTTTTTATATTTTCGCTATTAGGAAGTATTATTGGCGCAATCTTAATTTGGTTTTTATCTGCTTTATTTTTTGAATACATAGCAAAGATATTTGAAAAAGACGGAAAAATGAACGAATTATTATCTTCATTTGCCTATGCTCAAGTTCCTTTTATCTTTTTTGCCCCATTAAATATAATTAAAAATTTAGGAGATTTTGGCTATATTTTATCAACAAACATAGAAGTTTTATTATACTTTTGGATAATAATTCTATATACCTTTTCGCTAAAAAACACGTATAATTTAACTTATTCACGCTCTTTTATGCTAATTTTTCTTCCATTTATAAGTGCTGGTTTTGCATTGTATTGGTTGATATGTTTTTTTAACAAGATGTGGTATATATTTTCAATATAGAAAAAATACGATATGAAAAAACTACTAATAATAATTTCAATAATTTTATTCAGCATTCTTCCAATATTGGCAGGAACAATTAATTCTGCATTAAATGATATTGAACAAAATTTATTTGGATACAACTATCAAAACGAAACAGAAACAGCAAGAATAGAAAGAATTGAATCTTATATATATGGAAACGCAAAGACAGGAGATTCAAAAACAAGAATAAATAAAATTCGAAATGATATAGGTTTAATGTCATCTGCCGAAAAAGCCGAACAAAAAGAATTAATGCAAAAAAATAGGATAGAAAAAGAACTTATATCTGCAAAAGAAGATTCAACCGTTGAATACCCTATGGTAGATAGGATAGAAGAACAACTTTTTAACACAACATACAAAAACGAAAACATTTATTCAAGATTAAACAGACTTGAAGAAAAAGTTTTTAATAAAATAAGTACAGAACCATTAAATAACAGGGTTGATAATTTAGCCGCACTAATTGTGCCAGAAAAATCAATTCCAAAAGAACCAACATACACACAAGAAGACTTAAATAATTTATATAGTAATAATCTTCAAACAATAACTGACGAAAATATGCCATTTCAATTAGCTGTATTAGAGCAGAGCTTATTAAATAAAGCTTATGATAACGATAATATCGCTAACAGACTAAATAGATTAGAACAAAAAATATTCAACAGAAACTTCCCTAATGACAACGACATTTCAAGACTTCAAAGAGTTTTAGTTGCTTATGAAGCGAA
This sequence comes from Candidatus Avigastranaerophilus sp., assembly GCA_045538205.1. Classification (GTDB taxonomy): domain Bacteria; phylum Cyanobacteriota; class Vampirovibrionia; order Gastranaerophilales; family Gastranaerophilaceae; genus Avigastranaerophilus. Next base: position 1,350 of record JAZSQW010000154.1, read on the forward strand.
AAAAGACAGTTATAAATACGAAAATAACAAAAAAATGCAAAAAATGGCAACGATGTCGCAATTAGGTGGTTTTTTACTAATGCTATTAGCTATTTTAATTTAAACAATTTCCTTAAAAACATTACTTACATGTGAAGGTGGAATATTATTTGCATCATCTAAAGAGGCTTCTTTATTCTCATCAGGCTGTTTTGTTCCCCTTATTTTATCAATAATTTTTTTAACTAATTTAGAACCGCCTTCATAGCCACCTAAAGAAGCACCTAAATACAATAAACCTTTCGCCACATACCAAGCAATTTTTATTGCTTTAAAATACTTATTACCTTTTAAATTTTCAATTTTTTTATCAATATTCTTCAAACCTTTTTCAGCAACTTTTTCACATGCATACATTGCACCAATACCAGCGGCTTGAGAACAACCTGTTCTAACCTTATCCTCAGACTTAGCAGTATTATAAACACCTGAAGCAATGATTAATGGATAAACAAGTTTTCGAAGGAAAGCAGCTGCTTTACTTAAATATGGCAAAGCAGGTTTTAATGCAGATTGTTGAATAACAGAAGCTTTTGCAGCAGCATCAACAGTTCTAACAGTTTGTATACCTGCTATACCTCTACGAAAGACATTATTTGTTGATTCTGCAATCTTGTGATTTCTTATTGCGAAGCAAGCACAAGATACTCCATTCGGCATGATAAAACCTTCCTTTACTTACATATATATAAAAACATTTTGCAAAAAGGAATTGACTTAAAAAGAATAAACTGTAACAAAGTTAACAATTGCTTAATTTATTAGGGATTTTATGAGAAAATTATACATGCCGAGGGATTAAAAAAGGGGATAAAAATGAAAGACAAAACATTTTTAATGATTCCTGGACCAACACCGGTTCCAGAGAGAGTATTACTTGAAATTGCAAAACATCCAATGGGGCACAGAAGCTCCGAATTTTCAAAGATTTTGGAATCGGTATACTCGGATTTAAAATATGTTTTCCAAACAAAAAATGATGTTCTTGTATACACAGCAAGTGGAACAGGCGCAATGGATGCTGCTCTTTCAAACTTAATAAATCCAAACGATAAAGTTTTATCATTAGTAATTGGTAACTTTGGTCAAAGATGGGCAAAAATTGCAAAAGCACTTGGTGCTGATGTTGAAACAATTGAAGTTGAACCAGGTAACGCTATTGATCCTGCAGTTTTAAAAGAAAGATTAGCTCAAGATACAAACAAAGAAATCAAAATTGTTACATTAACTCATAACGAAACATCAACAGGTGTAACAAATAACGTTAAAGAATTAGTTGCATTAATAAAAGAACACGGTGCAATTTCTGTTGTAGATGGTGTTACAAGTATTGGTGCTATTGAATGTAAAATGGACGAATGGGGCATTGATGTATTAGTTTCTGGCTCACAAAAAGGCTTTATGCTTCCACCAGGTTTAGCATTTTTAGCAGCAAGTGAAAAAGCTTGGGCAAAACATAAAGAATGTGAAAGACCAAACTTCTACTTTAACTGGGAAGCAAATAGAAAATCAGTACTTGATAACTCAACAGCATTTACACCAGCAGTAAGCTTGTTTGCAGGCTTAAAAGTTGCCCTTGAAATGATTAAAGAAGAAGGTATTGAAAATGTTGTTGCTCGTCATACAAAATTAGCAAATGGCTTAAGAGCTGCTGTAAAAGCAATTGGCTTAAAATTATTTGCAACAGATGAAACAACAGCAAGTAACTCAATTACAGCAATTTACCCACCAGAAGGCATCAGCGTACCAGATATCAGAAAAGTATTAAAAAATGATTACGATATCGTTGTTGCTAACGGTCAAAACAAATTAAAAGACAAAATATTCAGAATGGGCACACTTGGTTTCGTGTCGGAAAGAGATGTTATAACAGCCGTTGGCGCTTTAGAAGCAACTCTTTATAAATTAGGACACAAGTTTGAATTAGGTAAAGGTGTTGCTACATTAATTGAGTATTTAAATAATAATTAGGGGATAAAAATGAAAGTATTAATTACAGATAAAATTAACGAAGCAGCAGGTAAAATTCTTGACGGAGTAGCACAAGTAGACTTTTTACCAACAATGAGTGAAGATGAATTAGCTGAAAAAATTAAAGAATATGATGCTTTAATGATAAGAAGCCAAACAAAAGTAACTCGCAAAATATTAGAAGCTGGTACAACATTAAAAATCGTAGGTAGAGCTGGCGTTGGTGTTGATAACGTAGATATCGAAGCAGCAACTCAAAACGGTGTTATTGTTGTAAATTCACCAGATGGAAATACAAACGCAGCAGCAGAACACACATTAGCTTTAATGTTAGCAATGTCAAGAAATATTCCAGCAGCTGCAGCTTCAACAAAAGAAGGAAAATGGGAACGTTCTAAATTTACTGGCGTTGAAGTTTTTGGTAAAACATTAGGTATTATCGGTTTTGGTAAAATTGGTCAGCACGTTGCTAATGTTGCTTTAGCGTTAGGTATGACAGTTGTTGTATCTGATCCATACACAACAAAAGAAGCTGTTGAAAAAATCGGTGCTAAATATGTTAATAACCTTGATGAATTTTGGCCAATTTGTGATTACATCACACTTCACACACCAAAAACAAAAGAAACAACATCATTAATCAATAGAAACACTTTAAACAGAATGAAAAAAGGCGTAAGAATTATCAACTGCGCTCGTGGTGGCATTATTGATGAAGCAGCATTAAAAGAAGCTTTAGAATCAGGACAAGTTAAAGCAGCAGCTTTAGACGTATATGAAACAGAACCAGATATTATGGCTTCACCTTTATATGGTTGCGAAGGAAACATCACAATGACTCCACACTTAGGTGCAAGCACAACAGAAGCTCAATTCAACGTTGCTATTGATGTTGCTGAACAAATAAAAGAAGTATTAACAGGTGGTAGTGCAAAAGCTGCAATAAATATTCCTGCTTTAAAATCTGATATTTTAGAACCAGTTAAGGAATATATGCAACTTTCTGAAAACTTAGGCGTTTTGGTTCAACAATTATCAAAAGGTAATTTAAAAAATATCAACATTACTGTAAACGGTAACTTATCAGAATTAAACGTAGCACCTTTAGAAGTTGCTGTTCAAAAAGGTATCTTCTCATCAACTGTTGAAAACGTAAACTTTGTAAATGCGCCACTAATTGCAAAGAAAAGAGGTATTAACATAACTACTTCTAAATCTCAAAAAGATTGCACATTTATTGGTTCAATTTCAGTTACTTTAACTACAGATGTTGAAGAAACAACAGTAACAGGCGCATTAATTGCAAAAAATATGCCAAGAATAGTAAGAATCAATGATTACAATATGAGTATTGAAGCAGAAGAACATATGTTAATGATTCCTCACGAAAACAAACCTGCAATGATTGCGAAAGTTGCAGCCGTAATTGGTGAAAACAATATCAATATTAACAGAATGCAAGTTGCTCAAAAATCAAATCAAAAAGATAACGTATCAATTATGATTATCACAACTGATTCAGATGTTGATGCAACAACAATGGAAAAAATCAATAATATTGATGGCATTTGTGATGCGCAATACATCAAATTAAACGCATAGGATATTAAGAAAAACGAAAAGCACCCTTGAAAAAGGGTGCTTTTGTTCTCTAAGAAACAAAATTATTATTTAGATTCATGTTGTGCTTCAATATAACCTGCTTTTGATGCAGATGAGATTCCTAATAAAGCACAACCTGCTGCTAAAACAGCACCACCGATAGCAACTGCAGCTTTTGCAGGAGCTGGTAATGAATTAAATTTAGTAAATACTTTAGTATTTTTTACAATATCTTTTAATGATTTTCCAGAGATTGAAACATTTGATAAAGAATTACCAATTGCTGTTTTTGCACTTTGTAAAAATGATTTAGCTTTAGGAGAAGCAATAGTAGCAATAGCACCTGCGCCAGCAGCAACACCTGTTGCTGTAGTTAATTTAAGTGTGTCTTTTACACATTCTTTATTTAATTCATTAAAACAAGCAGCTTTGTTTTCAATTTTATCATTAGTAAGAACATGTGCAATTGAACCTTTACAACCAACTGGCTTGCCAGTAATTTTATTTGCTAATTTTATAGTACCTAAAGCACCAGCCATTCCACAACCACAAGTCAAAGCAGCTACACCAACATTTCCCATAACATTCTTGTTCATATTCATTTCCTTTCCTTTACATTCACGATTGATGTTTCTATAAATGAAAATGAAAATATGAAATTTACAAAAAAGGATAAAATATTAAGAAACATTAAATTTTATTCAACATATGTCGGTGCATTTTTAGGGCTATTTCCCTTGATAACATTATGATAATAAGCATATGTCATAGGAGTATTTGAATTTAACACATCACCATTTAATACATCAGCAATAAAAACAGTATGAGAATGAGTTTCTAATTTATCTACAACCTCACAAATCAAATAGCCACAAGCATCATCAATAATCGGCAAATCATCTATCACACGGAAAGGCACCTGACTAAATTTATCAAAATCTCTACCAGAGCGAAAACCAAACATGCCAATTGATAAAGGTAACGATTTTTCTGACAGAATAGAAATTGCAAATTTTTTAGAATTACAAATACAAGAATTTGTATAATTATCGTGGTTCACACTTAAAGCAATTTTCGCAGGATTAGACGTTATTTGCATAACACTATTTACAGTACAACCTGTATATCTACCATTATCACTACAAGATACAATATAAACACCATATGATAAATTTCTAAATACATTATTATTCATATATCACCTAATTTTCATTTTTCGAGAATATTTGACTTAAAATTTCTTGATTATCTTTATCAATTAAAATATATAAAACATCATTAGTTTTTAATTGTAAAGTACCTGAAGGAATAATATACACATCGTCACGTAAAATCATAGCGATAAGTGAATTTTTAGGCATTCCTAATTCATAAATCATTTTTTCATTTACTTTACTGTTTTCTGGCACAATGATTTCTATCAATTCATTTCTATTATCGTCAGTTTCTAAAGCTAAAGGATTTTTATTATTAGTTTGCATAGGAGCATCAACTTTTAATAATTTTGCAATAACTGGAATTGTAGTACCTTGAATTAATACAGAAATTAATACAACGAAAAATACAATATTAAATATATCGTGAGATTTTTCAATACCAGCAATTAATGGAAATGTTGCCAACACAATTGGAGCTGCTCCACGCAAACCAACCCAAGAAATCATTAATTTTTCTCTAAAATTATATTTAAATGGGATTAAAGAAACAAAAACAGCAATTGGACGAGCAACAAGTATTAATATCGCACTAACTAATATAGCTGGCATTGCAACAGGAACTAATTTTTTGATAAATACTAACAAACCTAAAACTAAGAACATTAATATTTGCATTACCCAAGCAATACCATCGTGGAAAGTAATAATATTTTTCTTATGTACAAATGTCATTGTTGCCATAGTTAGACCACAAACATAAACACACATAAATCCGTTAGCTCCAACAATTTCAGCAAATGAATAAGAAAAGGCTACAAGTGAAATTGTTAATACTAAATACAATCCATCATAACCAAGTTTTATTTTATTAATTAATTCAACGGCAAAACGACCAAATAAATAACCTAATAATATACCTAATCCCATTTGTTGAATAAACTTAATTATAAATTCACTTGGAGTAGAAACATCATTAGTAAGAATAGCTATAAAAATGACAGTCAAAAATACTGCCATAGGATCGTTACTACCTGATTCAAATTCCAATAATGGTTTTAAATTCCCACGCAAACTAATACTTTTTGCTCTTAAAACACTAAATACAGCCGCCGCGTCAGTTGATGAAATAATACCACCTAATAAAAGACTTTCTACTAAAGAGAAATTAAGGAATGTATAAGAAATCAAACCAACTATAATAGCGGTTAAAAATACACCAACTGTTGCTAAAGATAAACCAGGTGCAAAAATTGGTTTAACATCTTTAGCCTTCATAGTAATACCACCCATAAACAAAATATATGCTAAGGCGATAATACCAAATTTATTTACCATATCAAAATCATCAAAATAAATATTGCCAATGCCATCAGTACCAGCTAACACGCCTACAAAAATAAAAACTATTAAAGCGGGTATTCCAAAACGACTTGATATTTTACTTGATAAAACAGCTATAAAAAGCAATAATGAAACTAAAAGTATAGCTATATTCATATAATTAAATCCCTAAACTATCTATGATTCAATTATATCAATATGATTAAATCATGTAAATAATAAAAGCACCTACTTAGTAGGTGCTTTTCAAAATCAATATAATTAAATACTCTTTATAAAATCATCAACAATAGCAATAGCTTTTGCAATTTTATCTTTTTCTGTTGAATATGAATTACCTGTTGCAACAGATTGTTCTTGAACATCTACAGATAAAGATCGTAATATATCCAACTTGTCACCTTGTAATAAGTTCTTTGTTTGACAAATATCATCGATTAAAGATCTACCTTCTGGATCAGAATAAGGATTTACAAGTTTATTATATTCTTTCATTATCTTTAAAGTAGTTTCTGATGATATCGCTTTATTTGTCAATATAGAATGAGGAGCAGCAGCATCAGGAACTTCATCAGAATTAAATAAAGTTAATAATTCTTTTGCTAAAATTTTAGAACCATTTTCTGTCTTCGCAACATTTGCAGTAATTCCGTTAAGAAGAACTTGTTTTTCATTAAACATCATTGGAAATCTTGAAATTTTAAGCAAGAATTCACCATCATATTGTTTCATCACCTGAGCTTGTTGTTCAGGAGACATTTCATTCCAAATTTTTTGGAATTCTTGATAATTATCAGCATCAATACAGCTATTAATACTATTAATTTTTTGAGTCAACTCAGTATCAGAAAGCAATTTACTATTTGTTTCTTCTATCGTTGTTGCTGCAGTTGTTACTGAATCTGAAGTTGTTGCTGCAGGTGCTGTTTCTGAATTATTTTCAGTTTTTACAAGACCTGGAAGAACAATCTTCTCACCATCATGAATAACAGCATTTACTCTGCCAGAACCGCCAACTTCAGAGCGCCAACCACCTTCTTTTGTACCATAAATATCTGGATTAGCGTCCATAACTTGTTCTAAAAGTTGATTATATTCTGGACTATTCTTTTCAATGCCCATTGCTTCTAAGTCATAAGAATTAGCAACAATACGCTCTAAACAGTTATTAGCACTACTATCATTTGACCAAGGTTCAACCGTAACATAAGAAGAACCATCAGTATTTGTTTTAATTCTACTATCTTTATTAAATACAGCTTTTGTATCAGTAGATTTAGTAGTTATTGCTTCATCATTCGTAGTTTCAGAAGTTGTATTATTTGTTGTTAAAGTAGCAGCCTCTTTATTTTCAGTATTTTTAGGTGTTGAAACAGCAGTAAGACTACCATTACCTAAAGATTGTAACAACATATCAAAAACCTGATCGGCTACAGGTGCAACTTTATCAATAATAGGTGCAGCAGCAGACAAAACACTGTCTGCCAAACCAAATAAACCATCTTCAATTTTTTCATATTTTTCTTCAGATATTCCTAACTGACCAGCAATATTTTGAAGAACAGGCAAATCAACTTCACCATTATCTTGAAGTTCACCTGCTTTATCAGCCACATTAGCTAAAATAGGTTGAACAATTTTATTATTTAAATTTGCAAAAAAATCTACCATTTTCGTTTCCTTTTTATTTATTAACCACTTATTCTTTATCTAAAATTGCTTCATTTAACTTTTCAGCATACTCATTATAAGTTTTATCTTTTAAGTCTTTATCTAAAGCTGTAAAGATATCTGTTCCCTTATTATAATTACCATAATTAAGTGCTAAATTTTTCAATGCTTCATTTGAACCGTTAGTAAATACTGATTCCAAGAAGAAATCGTGAGTACCTTTTCTGCCTTCAGTAGAAGCATAAACTTCATTACACAATGCAGCTATTGCATCAGCATTTCCTTTATCAGCTTCTTTTACCAAGCATTCAGCAATTTTTCCTTGCAATTCTTTATTTTCTTTACCAGAATAATCTTTTTCTATAGTATCCACAAGGCTACCATATTGAGATTGATATAAAGCAATTACTTTTGCCATATCAGCCGATGATAAATTTTTATTCTTTAAGATTGTATCAACAATCATTTCATCAGTACCAGCTTTATCTTTAGTAGCTTTAAATAATTGTTCTGCTAAAACTAAAGCATCTTGGTCTGAGATTGGAGTTTCAGAGTCATCACCAATTACAGCTTCTAATAGTTTGCTAATATGTTCATCTTCTTTTTTGAATGAAAAATCTTTTCTTATAGCATCAAATATATCTGAGTTATTCACAGAAGAATAAGAATGTACTAAACCTTTTAAAGCTTCATCATTTCCACTATTTAAAACAGCTTCAACAAAATTGTCGGTTGTACCTTTTCGACCTTCAGTTGCTTCATAAAACTCTTTTGCTAAGATGTCAGATGCTTCTGCAGACTTTGCACCAGCTTGTTCTACAAGCGCTTCTGCAATTTTTTCAATATATTTGTCTTCCAATTTACCTGAAAAATCTTTTCTAATCACATCAATTAAAGATTTATCATATTTATCTTGATATGAGCCAAAGATTTTCACTAAATCAGCGGAAGAAAGATCTGGATTATTCAAAATATCATCAACTGCTTTTTCATTTGTACCCAATCTGCCTGCAGTTGCATTATGTAACTGAACTGCTAACAATTCAGCTTGCTGATCAGTTAAAGAAGGTACTGTTGACACAGTTGGTTCTGTTGGAGTTGTATCTAAAGTTGGATTTGTATCCAATGTTGGATTTGTATCTAATGTCGGCATTGGTACAGGTGTTGGTGTTGGTCCCATTGTTGGGTTTGTATCCAATGTTGGCATTGGTCCCATTGTTGGGGTTGTATCCAATGTCGGATTTGTATCTAATGTTGGCATTGGTCCCATTGTTGGGTTTGTATCCAATGTCGGATTTGTATCTAATGTTGGCATTGGTCCCATTGTTGGGTTTGTATCCAATGCCGGATTTGTATCTAATGTTGGCATTGGGCCCATTGTTGGGTTTGTATCCAATG
>JAZSQW010000083.1:0-27241 GCA_045538205.1 Candidatus Avigastranaerophilus sp.
AATGATAGAAGCATTATTAGTTGCTTTTGGTACAGCAAGTAGTTCAGCAACATTACCATTAACAATGGCTTGTTGTGAAAAACGTGGTATTTCTCACAAAGTTTGTAGCTTTGTTTTACCGTTAGGTGCAACATTAAACTTGGATGGAACAGCTTTATTCCAAACAGTTGGTGTTATTTTCTTAACTCAAGCATATGGTGTTACTTTAGAACCAATTCAAATTTTGTTTATTATGCTTTTAGCAATAATTGCATCAAGTACATCTGCTGGCATTCCAGGTGCAGGGTTAATCACTATTGCTTTAATTTTAAATGGTATTGGTTTGACACCTGCTCAATTGTCAGAAGGTCTTGCGTTCATGTTCGCAATGGATAGAATAATTGATATGTTTAGAACTTCTGTTAACGTTGCAAGTGATGCTGTAGTTGCTGCGATTATTGCAGATAATGAAAATGAACTTGATTATTCATTATTCTCTAATACAGAAGAATATAAAGATATCATTTAAAACAGAAATTGAACACAAAAAGAAAAGCTCCCAAACGGGAGCTTTTTTATTTTATAAATTAATCTACCAAAACTTGTTGAATTTCAACGTTTGGTTTTCCCAATACTCTCACTAACTCCAATACAGATGCTTTCATCTGGCAACGTTGTGAAGTACCATTGAAGAAGTCTGTATAAAAGCAACCTTCACAAACGCATCCTCTTTTGTAGCATTCTAAGGCTGTATTTGTCCATCTTCTTACTGCAATGGTTCTACCCATATCTCTGCTTCTAAGCACTAGATTTTCCTCCTTGAAAATATCCCCAAATTTTCGTTTTTTTATTCATGTCTGGCATGAACAATCCCTAATCTTTATTTAATTATAATCCTTTACATGAGTATTTCAAGATTTTTTATTCAATTATTACGATATGAAACAAAATATTTAATATATCTTAACGTTTAGTATATGTATTTGTTGTGCAAATTTCAAGTGGCAAAAAATATTTTTAGATGGTTTAAACTCTATAAATAAGGTTAAATTAATGAAAATTTCTCCAATATATTCAAATTTTTTAAATATTAATCCTTCAGAACAGAATGGTACAATTATTAAAAATTCTGCATTCGTTTATAACAGAATGTTCTCATTTAAAGGTTCTCAGGTGAAACCATTAACTGATAAGGATTTTCAAAATGCTAAAAATAATTTGTTATTAGTAAAAAATGAAGCCAAATTTTATAATCCAAATACTGCATTAAATCTTCAGCATTTAAATTTAGAGAAGTTAAATGGTTTACAAAAAGGCATAAGGGTTTTTAATGGTTTATCGATGAAAGATATTGGTTTTATTTTAAAAAATCCCTCTTTGCTTTTAAATAGAGGATGTCCAAATAATTGTATTCATTGTGCTTATATGGCAACGCCATATTCAACTCAAACTTACGACAAAATGAGTTTTGAAGACTTTACTTCTTTTGTTGATGGGATTGAAGAATTGCAAAATAGAATAGGTAAAGATGTTTCTATTTGTCCAAAACTTAATCTATTCTTGGATTCTGATTGTATGAATATTGAAGTTAAAGATAAAAATAATAAAGTTTATGACTATATTGATTGTGTAGATTATATGAATTTTGATGTTTTTCCACCTGTTCTTTTTGATACTGCAGGTTGGAATCCACACTCTGATAAAATGCAAAAACGAGCTGAGAAGTTTGTTGATTACGTTTTAAAACCCGAAAATGAAAACAAATTTATGATAAATCTTTCAGTTAATCCCTATCACATATTAATGGCAAAGTCACAAGAAGAAAAGTCAAAATTGCATTTTATAAAGTCTAAAGAATTACAAGATAGATATGTTGATAGGATTGCCAATGCTCTTTTTACATTTTCTCCATTATTAAATACAAAAAATGAAATTAATATAATAGAAAGAGCTGTTCCTAAAGCTTCTTCTAAATCAAAATTAAATATGACTTTTCTTCATAAATTAAATTTTAAAATTTTAAATAAATTAGAAAATTTATATGAAGTTGATTATTTAAATGATAAAAAAATTGTTAAATCAAAATCACAAATTAGCGATTATTTAGAAATTTACAAAAACAAACTTAAACCAAAATTTTATGATAGCGAAGTTTTGCCTTGGGGGAGAGCTGAATCTTTATTTAAACCTCCTTTTATTTCAAAAGATTCAAGAATTTCTGTTTTAAAAAATTCACTTCAACGTGGTGATGTTGATGGATTTAGCTCAATTGTTAATCCGAATGGTAGTGTTTGTCTATTAAAAGATGATATTTCTGCAAAAACTGATTTGTCTTTTAATTTTGAAAATAAAGACAAGATTGTTAAATCTGTTGCAAATGAAATTCCAAATTTTGTTGTTAAGTCTTCAAATGGTAGGAAGTGATACTTATGCAGATTAGTTCAATACATTCAAATAATCATTATATTAATAAACAAAATCATTTTAATAATACTATTAATGGTTTTGTATACAACAAAATATTTTCTTTTAAAGGTTCACAGGTAAAACCATTAACTGATAAAGATTATAATAAAGCAGTATCAAATCTTGAATCAGTTAAAAAGGAAGCAAGGGCAAGAGTTGTTCATTCTTCTTTAAGTCTGCGTGATTTAGATGCTGATAAGATAAATGGTCTGCAAAAAGGAATACAAGTTTTTGATGGTTTGACAATGAGAGAAATTGCTTTTATTATGCGAAACCCTTCTTTGCTTTTGAATAGAGGTTGTGCGAATAATTGTGTTCATTGTTTTGCTATGGCAACTCCATTTTCAAAACAAACTTATGACAAAATGAGTTTTGAAGATTTTAAGTCGTATGTAGATGGTATATCAGAACTTCAAAAACGTTTAGGTGATGATGTAAAACTTTGTACTCCACCAGAGTTGTTTTTAGATTCTGATTGTATAGATATTGAAATTCAAGATAAAGATGGAAATATATACGATTATGTCGATTGTCGTGATTATATGAAGAAACAAGGCTTTGCTTATTGTTTGTTTGATACATCTGGTTGGAAACCTACTTCTGAAAAATTACAAAAAAGGGCAGAAAAACTTGTTGAATATGTTATTGATGAAAAAAAGAAGAATAATAAGTTTTTTGATAATGAAAATTTGCATGTAAATCTTTCTGTTAATCCGTATCATATATTATATGCAAAAGCTGTAGAAGAAAAGCTTAATAATAATCCTGAAAAAGCAGAAAAATTAGAGAATTTATATGTTGATAGAATAGCAAATGCAATGCTAACTTTCTCTCCTTTAATAAGAGAGAAATGTACATTTCATATACTTGTAAGGGCGGCTACAGATTCTCATTTAAAAGATAAAAATTTTGGTTGTTTAGCTTGTAAAGATTTAAGCGAAAAAATACTTAAACGACTCGAAGATTTATATAATGATGATCTTCAAAATGAAAAAAAATATGTAAAAGACGAAAGAGAAAGTAAGATCTTTTTGTCTTTCTATGAAAATGCTTTATTGTATACTCAAATGGTCGCACCTTATGGAAGGGCAGCAAATCTTTTTAAAGATATTTCTTCTGAAATTCCCAAATCTGCTTTTTTACGTGAAATTACTGATTCTAAAATTTATACAACATTTAATTATTCTATAAATCCTAATGGAAGTGTTGTTATGAGTAGAAAAGATATTTCCGCTAAAACAAATTTATCGTTAAATTTTGAAAATAAAAATAAACCTGTAAAGCCTTTGGCTAATGAAGTAGAAAATGTATTTATTAGTGTTACTAAAGAAGGACCTAAAATAAATTATGAAGATTAGTTCTATATATTCCAATAGTATTAATTTTAATAAACAGAATTCTTTTAATAATTCTGTAAATTTTAATAATTCTTTTGTATATAATTCAATGTTCTCTTTTAAAGGTTCACAGGTAAAACCATTAACTGATGACGATTATGATAAAGCTAAAAATAATTTAGATAAAAATGTTCAAAAAATTAGAAAAGAAGAACAAGTTCGTTCCTATGAGAAAATATTATTGAATGATTTAGATTTAGATAAAATTAATGGACTTCAAAAGGATATAAAAGTATTTGAAGGCTTGACAATGAAAGAAATTGCATTTGTTTTACACGATACTTCATTGTTATTAAATCGTGGTTGTCATAATCATTGTGCACATTGTGCGTTTAGTGCTCAACCTATATCAAGTAAAACTTATGACAGAATGAGTTATGAGGATTTTAAGTTGTTTGTAGATGGAGTAAAAGAATTGCAAGATAGAGCAGGAAGTGAAGTTAGTGTTTTACCTAAAATACTTCCTTTTTGTGATTCTGATTGTATTGATATTGAAATAAAAGATAAAGACGGTAAAGTTTATGATTATATAGACTGTGTTGATTATATGCAAAAAAATGGCTTTCCTGACGTGTTATTAGATACATCAGGTTGGAATCCAAACTCTGAAAAGTTACAAAAAAGAGCTGAAAAATTTATTGATTATGTTATTAATATGCCTGATTCAAAAGCCGTAAAAATGAATCTATCGTTAAATCCATATCATATTCTTATTACTGAATCTATGAAATCAAAAGAAAATGGAGATGAAGAAAAAGCAAAATTTCTTGAAAATAAATATGTTGAAAGAATGGCAAATGCACTGTTTACATATTCACCTCTTTTAAAATCTGATGTTGATTTTGAAGTTATTTCAAGAGCTATTGATAATTTTAATTGCGTAAATAGCTGTAATTTTGACAAACTTATAGATTTGCATCGTAAAATATCAGTAAAATTAAAAGAATTATATAATGATGATTTAAATAATGAAAAAAAATATGTAAAATCAGAGAATGATGTTTCTTTCTTTATGAATAAATATGCTCATATTATGTATGACTCTATTTTAGATGGCTATCCTGAGGTAATTCCAATGGGTAGAGCACATGGTTTATTTATACGTCCTAAATTTACTTTTAAACAAAATTCTAATTTCTTTAATTATTTATTAGATGAAAGAGAAATTGGAGATATGAGTAGAATTATAAATCCAAATGGAAGCGTCCTCTTAAATAGAAATGATATATGTGCTCACACAAGTGTTCAATTAAATTTTGAAAATAAAGATAAAGAAGTAAGACCTCTTGCTTATGAAAAAAAAGATTTTGTTTATATAGTTTAAAAGCCGGTGTAAAATCCGGCTTTTAGTCTTATATTTTATCTGAAATTTGCTGTTGGATATTTTTTAATTAATCCTGATTTTATTTGAGCAATTTCTTTTTCAATTTCTTCATCAGTTAAAGTTGCTTCTTCATTTTGAAGTGTAATTCTGTATGCTAAGTTTTTATAGCCTTCTTGAATGTGTTCCCCTTCATAAATATCAAATAAATTAGCACCTTTAAATAATTTAGAATTTGCACTTTTCTTGATTGTTAAAGCTATTTGTTCGTTAGTTACATCTTTTTCAACAGAGAATGAAATATCTCTTTGAACTTCTAAGAACTGTGGTAAAGGTTTATATTTTACAACATTCGTTGAAGCTGCTTGGATTAATTTACCTAAGTTGATTTCAAATAATAAAATATTTTGATTTATTTTCATTTTGTCTTTTAGTAGTGGATAAATTTCACCATAATAACCAATTACTTCAGGAGTTTTCCCTAATAAAGTAACTTTTGCGCTTCTTCCCATATGTAGATATTCACAGTCTTCTGCAGGAGAAATTTTAACTCTATTAGACAACCCTAATAAATTAAATAAGCTATCCATAACTCCTTTTAATGTATAGAAATCAACTTTTGTTTGTTGTTTCCATAAGTTATTGTTTGTATCTCCTGTAATAGCCCCTGAAATCATCATGTTTTCTTCTACACCGCTATCTTTTTGTGTAGCAGCTTCTTTAATAAAGTATGTTTTTCCTGTTTCATAAATCCATACATTTTTTTGACCATAGTCAAAATTATATTTTATTGTTGATAAAATGTTTGCTATTGTTGTTTGTCTTAGCATTGTATGTTCATCAGATTGCGGATTTTGAACAAATACGGCCTTTTCTTTATCGTAAGATAGACCAAATTGTTTTAGAATTGGTTCACCAATTAAAGAAGATGTCATAGCTTCATTAAAACCAAAGCTTAAGAATAAGTTATTAACTTGTTTTAATAGTTTTTCTTCTTTTGAAATGATAGGTGATTGTGTTTTGCTTGGTAAAGTTGGCTCAATACAATCATATCCGTATATTCTTGCTATTTCTTCAATTAGGTCTACTTCTTGCAAAATATCGTTGATTCTAAAGCTTGGAATTCTGAATTTTGCAGCCATTGGATTTTGACCTAATAATTCAAAACCTAAATTTTGCAAGATTTCAATACATTTCTCTGCAGGAATTTCTGTTCCTAAAATTCTTTTTACTTGATTAAAGCGAAGAGTAATGTCTGTTGCTTCAATTTCATTTGTACCTGTTTCAACAATGCCGTCAACTTTTGCGTTTGCATATTCAATTAAAAGTTGCATTGCTCTTAATAATGCAGGTTTTGTTTGTTGAAGATCAACGCCTCTTTCAAATCTTGCACAAGCTTCACTTTTATATCCAACACTTCTATAATTCTTTCTTGTTGTGTGTGGGTAGAAGTAAGCTGATTCTAACGCGATATTTTTTGTATTGTTGTCAACTTCTGAGTTAGCACCACCAAATACACCAGCTATACAAACGCCTTCTTCTTTTGTTGCACATAATACTGTATCTGTAGTTAGAGTTCTTTCTACTTCATCAAGTGTTGTGATTTTTTCACCTTCTTGTGCTCTTCTTACGCATAAGTAACCATTTAATTTATCGTAGTCGAAAGCATGTAATGGTTGACCGTATTCTAATAAAACATAGTTTGTGATATCAACAACGTTGTTTATTGCACGAATACCTGATGCTTCAAGTCTTCTTTGCATCCAATCTGGTGATGGTTTTATTTGAACATCTTTTAGTAACCCAATTGCGTAGTATTTACAAGTATCTTCATCAATAATTTCAACTTTAAAATTATTTGTTGTCATGTCTTTTACTGTTTCAATTGGATTATATTTAAATTCTCTGTTGAATAGTGAAGCAATTTCTCTTGCAACACCAATAACAGACATTTCATCACCTCTGTTTGGAGTTGGTGCAACATCAAGAATTGTATCTTCTTTAATGTTTAAAAATTCTTGTAAATCAACACCTAATTTAATGTTGTCATATAATCTATTTAAAATTAAAATACCGTCTTCTTCTTGCTTTTTATCTAAACCAAGTTCATCTTGTGAACAAAGCATACCTTGAGATTCAACTCCCCTGATTACTGCAGGAGTTAATTCAAATTGTTCGCCAGTTTTTCTGTTTAATACTTTTGAGCCAACTGATGCATAAGGAATAATTTGTCCTTCTTGAATATTTTGTGCACCGCAAACTACTGTTTTTGTTTCTGTACCTAAATCTACTTGAACTAAGTGTAATTTATCAGCATTAGGGTGTTGGTCTATTTTTTTGATTTGCGCTGTTCTTATATTTGTAAATTTAGCGCCAACTTTTTCTATGTCTTCTACCTCAAGACCACTCATTGTAAGCTTGTTAACGATTTCTTCTACTGTTAAATCTTCTACATTAACAAACTCATTTAACCACTCTAATGATATTTTCATCTCTTTTTCCTCATAAAAATCTTTTATTTAATTGTATTATAAAGATTTTTTCATGTCACATATTGTTATATTTTTTACAAAATTTATTTCATTCGATAAAATAAATGTATGGGAAAAAATTTTACTTCAAAATCAATCATATTTTTTATTTTGTTCTTGATAGTAGCATTTGTCTACTTTATATCAAGTATTCATTTTGATTTTAAAGTTAATGACTTTTTCACTAAAGTTTTTGTATCTGTTGAAAGAAAGAAATCATCTGATGATATTGTAATTGTGTCTATAGATGATTTATCTGTTGATAAGATTGAATGGCCTTGGTCAAGAGATTTATTTACCGAAATAATTGATTTTGTTGAGAATGAAGGTCAAGCAAAAACGATAGTATTCCAAAACTTAGTTATTTTTCCTGATACTTATAATCCAGATAAAGATTTTATTTTTTATGACAAAATTAAGAAAAATAAAAAGCTTATTTCAAGTTATATATTAGTTAATTCAAGCGTAGGTGGCGATGTCCTTCCAAATGAATATTTGCCTATGTTTAATCAAAAAAATGCAGTAAAAATTATTGATAAGCGCCAAAATAAATGCGATATAAATTATAAAGCTGTGGTTAAACTTCCTAAAGGTTTTATTGAAAATGCTAATAATTTAGCTTCTTCTATCCTTACAGAAGATAGCGATACTATTTTGAGAAATTACATGCCTGTTGTAGTTATGAAAGATAAAGTTTATCCTTCAATAGCATTAAGTGCCTTTTCAATGTATTCAGGAATTAAAGAATTTGTTTTAACTGATGATTATTTATGTTCTATAGATGATTGTAAATCTTTTAAAATGCCTATTTTTCAAAAAAGAACAAAGGATTATTTTGGTAATTTAATTGATGCTATATATGTTAAATTGAATTGGTATTTGCCTAAATCAGATTATTATACGCATAGTAAATATTCTGCCATTGATCTTTTAGAATCCCATATTTCTATTCATAAAGGTGAAAAACCAATTGTTGATCCTGCAATTTTCAAAGATAAGATTGTTGTTATAGGTTTAAATGCTGATAAGAATTCGTGGGAGCAATTGAGTGAAACTCCTATTTTAAAAAGGCTTGCAGATATGGATGTTCATTCAACAATGATTGATAATATGTTGAATAATGATTTCTTTTCTATAGCAAGTATTAAGACAACATTGTTGATAACTGCGTTATTTTCTTTGTTTATTATATTCGGATTTACCCAATTTAAATTAAATTTAATATTTGCTACTTTATTATCATTTATTTATTTCATTTTCTATGTTGTACAGTACGCCAATAATATTTATGTGCAACCTATAACTCCTATAATCGTTTTTTATCTAACAGTAGTTATGAAAAAAATATTCAAATTAGTTACTACAGATAAAACTGTTGATATGATAAAAAAGGCAATGGGTAAGTATGTATCTAAAGACGTAATGAAAAAAGTTCTTGCAGATTTAGACAAATTACAGCTTGGTGGGGTTAGAACGTTAGTTACTGTTCTATTTGTAGATATCCGTAATTTTACACAGATATCAGAAAATCTTCCACCACAAGATGTTACAGCGGTCTTAAATGAGTACTTCTCAGTAGTTGAACCAATTATTGGTAGATATAATGGCATAATTAATAAATATATGGCAGATGGTGTTTTGGCGGTTTTTGGTGAACCTATTAAAGATGAAAATCACGCTTTAAATGCTATAAAATGCGGTATTGAAATTCAAAATAATGTTAGAATTTTAAAAAATAAATTTTTACAAGAAGGTAAGCCAAAAATAGATATTGGTATTGGTATAAATACTGGTGAAGTATTTGCTGGCAATATTGGTACAGAAGAACGTTTAGAATACACTGTAATTGGTGATAATGTTAATTTGGCTTATAGAATTGAATCTTATAATCAGTTATTAAAAACACAGTTTTTAATTAGCCAGTATACATACGAATACGTTAAAGACTTTGTTGAAGTTGTTAAATTAAGTCAGGTTGAAATAAAAGGTAAGTCTAAACCTATTGATATCTACGAAGTTTTAAAAATAAAAGATGAGTAATTATTTAGATAAAATTGATATTTCGCAAATAAAAAGAGCGATTGATGTTGAAGAAAAATTTAAATATATCAATATTATGGGCAAAGAAACTGACTTTGCTAAGTTTATGTTAAAACAGTTGCGCTTAATTTATAGGTATTCTAATAAAAATCCTAAATGGTTGCCTGTAATCGAAGCTTTTGAACATTATGCGCACGAAAATATTTTGCAAAGAAAAAGGACTATTCAAAGATTTATCACTGCAATTAAATCTGATATGAGTGTAGTCAGTGAAGAAAAAGAAAATATTGTTAAATCTTCAGATTATTATTCCGATTCAGTTGTTATGTTAAAAGGAGTAGGGCCTAAAGTCGGTTATTTGTTTAATAAATTAGGTATTGATACAATTTTTGATTTGGTTTCTTTTTATCCAAAAAAGTATATTGATTATTCTTCAAGATGTTTGATAAAACATTTAAAAATTGGCGATTCCGTTACTATCTACGGAACTATTACTAATGTTAAAACGTATACAACTAAAAATAGTTTAACAATTATAAAAGTTGTTATAACAGATGAATCAGCATCTTTAGAATTAAATTTCTTTTATTCAAAAATTAATAGATTTAATATTGAAAGATATAAAGCACAGTTTCCTAAAGGTACAGGAATTATAGTCTCTGGTATTGTTAAAATTGATAAGTTTAATAATACACTAACTATTGATAAGCCACAGTATCAACTAATTTCAGAAAGTGTTGAAGAAAAGGAAAATTTAAATTTAGGTAGAATTGTTCCTGTTTATCCTTTGGTAGAAAACTTGAATATAAAAGCATTACGTAAAGCAGTAAAAAATGCATTAGAAATATATTCAAATAAACTGAATAATTTATTGCCTGATGAAATTATTCAAAGACACGCTTTATATAACAGAAAAGAAGCTTTGAATATTATTCATTTCCCAAAAGATAATAATGCATTGCAAAAAGCTCGATATACTTTGATTTTTGAAGAATTTTTCTTGTTGCAATTAAGAATGTTGCTTTTAAAAAAGAAAACTTTATCATCTTATAAAACTTTGCAGTTAAATATTAAAGAAGAAGGCTTAGTTCAAAAATTTATTAATAATTTACCTTTTGAATTAACATCTGCTCAGAAAAAAGCAATAAATGAAATTCTAAATGATGTAAATTCCGAATTGCCTATGCAAAGATTATTACAAGGAGATGTTGGTAGTGGTAAAACTGTTGTTGCGTGCGTATTCTTGTTATCTGCCATAGAAAATGGTTTGCAAGCTGCTATAATGGCGCCAACTGAAATTTTAGCTCAACAACACTTTAATAATTTTGTTAATTGGCTTGCGCCTTATGGAATAAGCGTTGCATTATTTACATCTTCTAATTCTAAAAAACTTAGAACAAAATTAGAAACTGATTTGAGAAATGGACAAATAAATATTGCGGTTGGAACACATTCTTTAATTCAAGATAGTATAGAATTTGCGAATTTAGGGGCTATTGTTATTGATGAACAGCATAGATTTGGTGTAAAACAAAGAACTGTTTTAAAAACAAAAGCACAATCACCTCAAATGCTTACAATGACAGCTACTCCAATTCCAAGAACAATGGCTCTTGCAGTTCATGGTGATTTAGATTTAACTATAATTGATGAATTGCCAAAAGGTAGAAAACCAATAAAAACTTCTTTAATAACTGCTTCGCAACGAAAATCTGCACTTGATTTAATAAAAGATGAGGTGGCAAAAGGTCATCAGGCATATATTGTTTTTCCATTGATAGATGAATCAGAATCATTGTCAGCTAAAGCGGCAATTAAAGAAGCGGAAAATCTTCAGAATGGTTATTTTAAAGATTTAAGAGTTGGATTATTGCACGGTAAAATGAAGACAGAAGAAAAAGATAAAGTAATGTCTGATTTTAAAAACAAAGTGTATGATGTATTAGTCTCAACAACAGTTGTTGAAGTTGGTGTTGATGTTCCTAATTCTACAGTTATGGTTATTGAAAATGCTGAAAGATTTGGTTTGTCTCAATTACATCAGCTTAGAGGTAGAGTTGGTAGAAATGATAAACAGTCATATTGTGTTTTAATTTCATCTAAAAAAACAGAAGATACAATGAATAGATTGAACGTGCTTGTTCAGTCTAATGATGGTTTTTATATCTCTGAAAAAGATTTAGAGTTTAGAGGTCCTGGGGAATTTTTAGGTACCCGTCAAAGTGGTTTGGTTGAGTTGCATTTAGCTGATTTAACAAAAGATATGGAAATATTAGAGCAAGCGAGAGTAGAGGCTCTTCACTTCGTTGAAAATGTTGAGGAAGATGCTTTTTCTGATGAATTAAAAAAATATTTAAAACGTTCAATGCAAATGGCTGAAAAAATAACTTTATCTGATTAATCATTTATATAAAATAGTTCTATTTTTTGCCCAATTGTCTAAATTTTTTAAAGTTAGGTTGTTTGATAATTTTCATATGAGAATTATTATTTTAATTATTTTGTTAATAAATTCTATTAATGTTGTCTTTGCTGCTGTTAATTTGCAAGACTATATTAATTCATTTGAAGAAAATCTAACTCCAAAAAGTGCTGAAATATTCGAAAGAATGATAAAAGGTTCTGCAACTGTTACTGCAATAGAAAAGCAATTTGTTATAGATGAAGAAATTTCAAATGAATTAAATTCTGATTTTATTTATACAGATTTAGAAACATGTTTGAAAATCGCAATGAAAGATAATTTTGATATTCTAATAAATAAAGCATACAAACAACAGTTTTATTGGTTATATAGAAATTCTCAATTTCAGCTTTTACCAAATTTATACTATAACTACAATATTCAAGATTTACAAGGTCAATACTTGGTTGGTGGAATAGTTTCTGCAAAAGTTCATGAAGTTCCGATTCAAAGTACTTTTGGTTTTGAATGGTCGACAATTAATCAAGGAAAATATTTCTTTTTAGTCGCACAGAGTAAAAATATATTTAAATCATCGTTATATGAGTTAGAGTTTACTAAAGAAAAAATAATTAGAGATGTTGTTCTTGCTTATTATGATGTTTTAGAAAAAAAATTAGAAATTGAAGTTCAAAAGATAAATATATATGATAGATTAGAACAGTTAAAATACACTTTAGGCCGTTTTGAAGTTGGTATTGGTACTTTGTATGATGTAAAGAGAGCACAAGCTGAATTAGCAAGGGCACAACAAGATTATTTGAATACTTTATATTCATTAAGATTAAAACAAGCTACTTTGGCAAATATAATGGGCGTTGATGTTTTTGCACCAATTTACCCTTATGAAATTACAGTTGATATGAGAAATTTAATTTCAGGGCAGTTATCCCTTGAAGATTTGTTCAAACAGGCATTATCAGGCAGGGAAGATATTAGAGCAAAAAAACATGAAATAAAGGCATATAAAGCGCAAAGAAGTTCTAATTATACTGATTTTATTCCTAATATAATTTTTTCTTATCAAAATGGTTTGGTTGGAACAAAAAGACGTGGTTTAAGAGGGCAAAATAGTATTATGATGGATATTAATATTCCATTGGGTAAAAATGTTTTGATGGGAACAATCACTCAAATAAAGTCTGATTCTGCACTTGTTAGAGCAAAAAAATTAGAATTGTCAGATTTACAAAGAGACATAAAGGAAAATATTACAAAATACTATTTTCAATCTATAAATTCATTAAAAAAGGTTGAAGCATCAAAAGTTGAAACTGAAGCTGCAAATTTAAGTTTAGATCTTTCTTTAACAAATATGAAGGCCGGAGAAGCAACATTTATCGATGTTATAGCCTCTCAAAATTTAAAAGTTCAATCTAATATAAATTTGATAAAAAATATGATAGAATATAATCGTGCTCAAACATGTTTGTTGTTTGAGGTAGGATTACTAAGTCCTAAGAATGTTTTGAGAGATTATAAAAATAAAGTTAATTAAGGAGATTTATGGGCATTTTTTCAGTTATTAAAAAATTATTTTCAAAAAAAGTTTCCTCAAACATGGAAGCAGAAATTTTTGAACAACCAGATGTTGTTAGAAAATTATTAAAAAAATATGTATCAAAAGATGGTGAGATTTTAATTGATTTACCGGAAAATTTTAGCAGAGTAGCTCTGATTGCGAGCGGTTCTTCATATCATAGTGCTGCTATAGCTGCTAACTTTTTAAGAAGTTATGTTAATTGTGATGCCCAAGCATATTATTCAAGTGAGTTTTCATTATTTGAAAATGTAAATATTGATGAAAATACTTTATATATTTTCTTGTCTCAATCAGGTGAAACTTCTGATACAAATAAATCTTTAAATATTGTTAGAGCAAAAACAACAAAAACAATGGCAATGGTTAATACAAAAGATTCAACATTGTACAATAATGCTAAGTATAAAATTTTGAATTATGCAGGTGTGGAAAAATCTATTGCTTCAACTAAAGCAGTTTGTGCTCAAATCTTTTGTTTGTTATTAATTGCAGTAAAAATTATGCAACAAAAAGATATGCCTGTTGATACTATTTTAAAACAATTACACGATATTCCTGTTGTAATTGGTGATGCATTAAATAAAGAAGATAAAATACAAGCATTTGCAAAGAAATTAATGCAATATGATAACGCTGCTGTTTTAGCTTCTGGTGTTTTCTATCCTTTATCAAAAGAATGTGCATTAAAAATTAAAGAAACTTCTTATATCAATACAACAGCATATCCTACAGGCGAATTTTTACACGGACATATTGCAATTTTAAATAAAAAATGTGCTGTAATTGCTATTGTTAATAACGTTAATGTTGATTTTACGATTAACGTTTTAGATAAAATTAATAATGAGTATGATACTGATGTATTAGTTATTTCAGCATTTAATTTGAATATTAAAAATTCTCAAAATGTAATATGTGTAAATGAATACAGTGATATTGAATTCTTATTCTCTTCACTAATTATTCTTCAACTATTAGCATTAAAGAATGCAACTTTATTAAATAGAAATGTTGACGCACCAACAGGGCTTTGTAAGGTTGTAAAATAGTTTTCAAACATAAATAAAAAGGGCTATCATAATTGATAGCCTTTTTTTTATTTATAAATTGATTTTGTTATCGTCTGAGTTAAATTTGAAAGATACGGTACTGGATAAATTTTGTTTCTAAAAATACCTATAGATATGTAGATTATTAACCCGATAACAATAAATTCTAAAATATTAAATGATAAAAATCCTAATTTAATTATTTTTGTAGAAAAGAAGAAGTAAATAATCCCGCAAATACCATCTAAGAAAGGAATTTTTGCGATTAATAATAATATGTTATCTAAAAAGAATTTAAAAATTGCAAGTATAATTCCTAATAATATTGATTGGGCAATATTATAGTTAAGAAAATAACGTAATCTTTTTTTAGAGAAATATGCAATTAGAGCAAGAATTAAACCTGCTATCCCCATTGTGCAATATGAAATTATTGAGTATATCTTGTCAAATGGTAGTATTTTAATTTCTTTTTGATTTGTCATTTATTTTCTTTCTTCTATATTGTTATGATTATACTAAATTAGTTTGTTTGTATCAAATATAAGAATTATTGTTCTGTTAGTACCTTTTCATTACTGAACTGCATGTCATATAAGTGTTTATAGTGACCATTTTCGATATTGATTAATTCATCGTGAGAACCTAATTCACATAATTCACCATCATTTATAACTGCAATTCTATTTGCATTTTTAATTGTAGAAAGTCTGTGTGCAATTACAAATACTGTTTTATCTTTCATTAGATTATCTAATGCTTTTTGTACAACTGCTTCAGATTCATTATCAAGCGCAGAAGTTGCTTCGTCTAATATAACAATTGGGGTATTTCTTATCATTGCACGAGCAATAGCCACTCTTTGTCTTTGCCCACCTGATAAAGTTAAACCTCTTTCTCCTAATAATGTATTTACTCCATCAGGTAAAGAAGCAATAACATCATCTAAATGAGATGCTGTTAAAACTTTTTTTAAGTCTTCTTTTGTCGCATTTGGTGCTGCAATCATAATGTTTTCTTTTATTGTACCTGTAAATAAGAAATTATCTTGGAATACAAAGGAAATATTATTTCTTAGTTCGTTGATTTTCAAATCTCTAATATCAACATTATCAAATTCAATTGAACCTGATTTTATATCATAAAATCTTGGAAGTAGATTTACTAATGTTGACTTACCACCACCAGAGTTACCAACAATAGCAATTGTCTCACCTTTTGATACGTTAAGTGAAAGATTTTTTAAAACCGGTTGGTTTTCTACATATTCAAAGTCAACATTTTTGAAGTTTATTGAAGTTTTTAAAGAAGGGAATGGAACAGCATTTTCTTTTTCTTTTATTTGAGCTTCATAATCGAATAATTCGAAAACACGACCCATTGCAACAAAAATTCTTTGTACATTTGTAAGCGTATTACCTAAAGTTTTAACTGGTTTATATAAAAGTAATAGTGAAGTAACAAATGAAGCAAACGAACCAGCTGTCATATGTCCATCGTAAATTAATTTTGTTCCAAACCATAAAACAAATGCGATACCAAAAGATGCAATTAAATACATTAATGGTGACATCCAAGCAGAACGTTTTGTTAATGAGATTGATACATTAAAGTTTTCATCAATTGCATTATCAAAATTTCTTTTTTGTCTGTCTTGTAAATTGTATGCTGTAACAACTTTATTCCCGGAATATGTTTCATTCATTGTTGTCATAATATCGCCAACTATAACTGTACTTTTATTAGAAACGGATTTGATTTTTTTTCTGATTAATAAAATAGGCATAAATGCTACAGTTAATACGAATACCCCAACAAGTGCTAATTGCCAAGAACTATATAGCATTACACAAATTAATGATAAAGCTCCAAAGAAACTTATAATAAGTGTTGTTAATTGATCAACAACTCCTCTTGAAGCAGTATCAGGATCTGATAAATACCTGTTTATGATTAACCCTGAAGAATTTTCATCAAAGAATGATGTATCCATATGTACTAATCGGTCGAATAAGTCTTTTTTTACGTAATTTGTAATTTTTAAACTTGTCCATTCTGTTAAATATGCATTTAAATATTTTAGTAACCCTTGAAATGCAGCAAAGAATATTATGCCGAAAATCATAAATGTTGCAACATCTGTATATGAAAATTCAATTCTAAATAGAATTAAATTTTTTTGTCCAATTACATAGTCCATAAATGGTTTTAAAGAGAATGAAACAACACCATCTAATAAACCTACTGGAATGGCAAGCAAAAATCCTAAAATTGCTCTACCTAAGTATGGTTTTATGTATGGAAAAATTCTTTTTAGTAACCATCCATATTTAAATGAAGTAATTGCCTGAGTATCTTTTAATTTCATAATATCTACCTATAAATGTCTATTAATATAATTGTATAATAAATATGGCTATAAAAAGTAAATTGATACATAAGTTCATAATCATTTTTAATATATAAATATCCTCAAATTTCTTTATTTGCCTAAATTTCAAATATATTTTATTATTAATTTATAGTTTCGGTTTAACGATGTAGTTAGTAGAATAATGGATTATTTAAAAGAAGAGTATGAAAGCAAAATATAAAGAATTGTCAGATTTGGCATTTAAATTTCAAAAAGAAGGTAGATTAGAAGAAGCCCTTGATATATATAATACGCTTATACGTATTAATCCTGAAGATGTTAATATTCTTAATTTATTAGGAATGTTATATTTAGAGAAAAAAGAATATGAATTAGCAATTAATTATTTGTCTAAGGCTGTAGTTCTTAATTCTACATCATATGTAGTTTCTAATTTAGCAAAAGCATATTATTTGAATAAGCAATATCAACAAGCTATTGATTTGTATCATAAAGCCCTTGAAATCGAAGAAAATGATGATGTCATGTATTCTTTAGGTGTGGCATATAAAGGTTTAAAGAATATGGATAAAGCATTATTTTATTATAATAAAGCTTTAGAATTCAATCCAAAGAATTATAATGCCCATTATAACCTTGCGCTTTTATATAGAGATTTAGATAAACCTAAAAAAGCTATTGAAGTTTGTTTGAAAGCAAAAGAAATTGTTTCTAACGATTATGATTTATATACATTGCTTTCTAAATTATATGAAAAAATAAAAGATTATGATTCTGCAATAAAAACTCTTGAAGAAGGCTCAGTTTTATTTCCTCAAAGTACTTTTTGTTATTACAACTTAGGCGTTTTATATTCAAAGTTGGGAAGGATAAAAGATTCTATTCATAGTTATTTGAAAGTAATATTATTAGATCCAACTGACTTTGAAACGATGGTTAATCTTGCATATTTGTATAAAGAAACAGATAAACAGTTGGCCTTACAATATGCTCTAAAAGCATATGAAATAAATAATTCAGAGCTGAATAATGTAATTGCATTAGCGCAAATATATAGAGAGTTATATGATAATCAAAATAGTTTGAAAATTTTAAATGAGTATTTAAAATTAAATTCTAATTCAGCAGAAATTTATTATCATATTGCTATGAATTTGATGGATATTGGTGAATATTCAAATGCATTATCCAATTATAATAAAGCATTGTCTTTTGAACCAGAAAACTTATCATATAAAAAAGGTAAAGCTATCGCTTTAAAGTATCTTGGTGATGAGAAAATGGCTTTTGAGATGTTAAAAGATATATATTCTAAAGATGGGAATTCATACTCTACCGCTATTTCTTTAGGTATGTGTTATTTAAAAGATAAAGATTTTTATAATGGTATGGAACTCTATTCTAAGCGTAGTTTAGATTCTAAATTTTCTAAAATATTTACTGAAAAAATTTGGAATAAATCAATTTCATTAAATGATAAAAAGATTTTATTATATTCAGATTGTGGTTTAGGCGATACAATTATGTTTGCAAGATATATTCCGTTATTGTCTGAAATTTCTGAATCTGTTACTTTACAAACAGATAAAGAGCTTGTTCCATTTTTAAAACAAAATTATTCTAATATTCAAGTGATTTCTAAAACAGATGAAAGACCTGAATATGATATTGTTATGCCAATTATGGACATTTCATATGCCCTAAATTCTGATTTTAAACAAATTCCTTTTCTTGATAAATATTTAATTGCAGATGATGAAAAGGTAAAAACTTATAAACAGTTAAAGATATTTGATAATAATAATTTAAAAGTTGGAATTTGTTATCAAGGTAATAAACGTGTTTTGAAGAATAGAAGTATTGAAATAGAGACTATTAAATCGTTGTTTGATATTCAAAATGTTACCTTCTATTCTTTTCAGTTAAATTCTCAGATAGATGGGGCTGTTGATTTAACAGAGTATATTAGTGATTATTCTGATACGGCTGCATTGTTAAAATGCATTGATGTTTTAGTTACAATAGATTCTTCTATTGTTCACGTTGCTGGTGCATTAGGTGTAAAAACTTATTTAATGTTGCCTAAAACAGCTGAATGGCGTTGGTTTGACGATATGGAAAAATCTTCTTGGTATAATAGTGTAGAAATATTTAAACAACAAGAGTCTAATGACTGGAATTTTGTTATTGAAAATATAAAAAAAGAATTAGAAAATGCAAACAAATAAAGAATATACAGTCAAAATAGAAAAAATGTTATATGAAGGAAAATCACTTGCAAGAATAAATGATTTCCCTGTTTTTATCGAGGGTGGTTGTCCTGATGATGTTTTGAAAATTAAATTAGTAAAAATTAATAAAAAGTATGCGATAGGTGAAATTTTAGAGATAATTCAACCATCAGATAATAGAGTAGAGCCAATTTGCCCTATGCATAATGTTTGTGGTAGTTGTAGTTGGCAATATATAGATTATCAGACTCAATTATCTCAAAAATTACTTATTGCTAAAGAAACAATAAAAAATATTGCTGGTAAAGATATAAATATAGAAAAAATTTTTTCTTCCCCAAAAATAAAGGAATACAGATGTAAAGTTCAGTATCCCGTTTCTCAAACAAAAGTTTCTAAAAGAATTTTATCTGGTTATTATAAAAAGAATTCACACGAATTAATTAATATCAAATATTGTCCTATGCATTCTCCTGAAATAAGTGCTATTGTTGAAGAAATTAAAGTATTATTTCAGCAAGAAAATTTAACTGCATATGATGAAAAGAAACATTTTGGCTTATTGCGTCATATCGTTGTTAGACAAGATTCTTTTGAAGGAAAAATATTGTTGATTTTTGTTTTAAATGATACAAAAATCGATAATAGAATTAAATTTATTTCTGAAGAATTGATTAAAAAATATCCACAAATTGTAGGTATTTGTGCAAATTTTAATAATAAAAAATCAAATGTAATTTTAGGAAGAGAAACTAAATTAATTTTGGGCAAAGATTATTATATTGAAAAATTAGATAATATATTTTATAAAGTTTCTGCTAATAGCTTTTTTCAAGTTAATCCATTATGTGCAAAGCAAATATTTAATCGAGTTAAAGAGTTGATTAAAGATAATGTGTCTAATCCTGTTATTCTTGATGCTTATTCAGGTGTATCAAGCTTTGGTATCTGGTTAAGCGATATAGCTAAAAAGGTAATTTGTGTTGAAGAAGTTGAAACAGCTACAAATGATGCTAAAGAAAATCTTAAATTAAATAATATTACTAATATTGATATTTATAATGGTGATGCTAACAAAAACTTTGAAAAATTTATTCAAGATGGATTTAAATTTGATGTTTCTATTATTGATCCGCCAAGAAAAGGTTGTGGAGAAGAAGCGATTAATACACTAACAAAATTAACTAAAGATTATATTGTATATGTAAGTTGTAATGTATCTACTTTTGCAAGAGATATGAATTATCTATCAGATAAGGGCTTCGAACCTGTTTCTATTGAATTAGCAGATATGTTCCCGCATACATATCATATAGAAACAATAGCTTTATTTAAAAGAATATAGACAAAAAAAAGAAGCTTAAAAGCTTCTTTTTAAAATTTCCCCAATTCCCATAAATTTAAGTCTGTAGCCGTATTAATCAAGCAATGATTCAAGAATACTTGCGTTCTTCATTGCTAAAGCATTTTCTTTTACACGTTGCTTATGGATATAAGTACGTAATGCTTCTCTGATTAATTCGCTTCTTGTTCTGTTTTCGCCTTCAGCAACTTCATCAATTCTTGATAAAAATTCTTCAGGCATTGAAATTAAAACTCTAGCCATTTCTTATTCCTTTTTTTTATAATGTTATCTTTTATATATAAATAAAAACATCAGCAAAATAAAAAATGCATAAATTGTATATATTTAGTATAAAATACGTAACAATCTGTTACAATTATTTGATTTAGTAGCAAAAATAAAATTTAGAAATTTTTTATTATTGTGTATTGGTAAAGGGGTAAATATGTTTAAAAAGTTATTTGTAGTAGCTTTTATTTACAAATTAGCGTTTTTTGATTACGCGTATGCTGAGGAAATGCAAAATCCAGAAATTACAGGAATCACAAATCAACCTGTAAAAACAGCTTCAATTGTGTTCGTTGATTATCCTGCAGAAATTGTATACGTAGGTAAATAAGTTAAAATTTCTTTAATTGAGCATAAAGTGTGTCTAAAGCTTTAGTTCCTTTTGTGCCGAAATCAACAATGTACATAGAAGATTCACCGATCTCTTTGATGTCGGTAATTTTTCCTATTCCATATTTGCTATGAAAAACTCTGTCATTGATTTTTAAGAACTGAGTATTTTTAATTTTTTGTTCAGCTTCTATTTTATCAGTGATCACTTGTTGTTGTGCTAATTCTTCTTTTTTTCTTTTTTCAAGAAGCATTTTTTTTATTGGATTATTTTCTAACAAATCTCTAATTTGTTCTTGTTCTTGCTTTTCTCTTTCAGCTTTTCGATCTTCGTGATTTTTGCTTTTTATAACGAAGCTTGTATTGTGTGTAACTTGTTTTTTCGGTGCAACAAAGTTTTTACCAAATGAAGTAACTGATTTTATACTTCCATCAGCATTCTCGCCTAACGAAGAGGTTCGAGGTCTATAAATTTCTTTATTTGTTTTTATATTGCTTACAGCTTTTCCAAAGGTTGTTCTGTTTGCAGAATAATCTGTGTCATCACTTTCATCATAATCTATTAACGGAGATGGTATTTCTCTTATAAAACGACTTGGGTTGTAATATTTATATTCTCCCCACATTTTTCTTCGTTTTGCGTAACTTAAGAATAAATTTTTCTTCGCACGTGTAATGCCTACATACATTAAACGGCGTTCTTCTTCCATTTCAGCATTATTATCTAAAGAACGACTATGTGGGAAAATGCCTTCTTCTAACCCTGATAAAAAGACTGTGTCGAACTCAAGACCCTTTGCACTATGTAATGTCATAAGTGTAAGTGATTTTGATTCATCAACATATGAATCTATGTCACTTACTAATGAAACTTGAGATAAAAATTCACCTAAAATGTCTTCATCAGTTGGTGTAAATTCTTTTGCTACACTTAAAAATTCTTGTAAGTTGTCTATTTTTCCTTCAGCTGTAATCTCATCTTCATTTGTTTTTAAATCTTCAATGTAACCAGATTTTTCTAATACATATCCAACAAATGCCGATAAATCCATTTTGTTAAAAGATTGTTGAAAATCTATTATTAAATTATAAAATGCTTGTAGTTTTGTTTTTACACCTGCTGAAAAATCTTCATATTCATCAATTGTTGATAAAATTTCCATAAACTTTAGGTTTGTTTTATCTGCGATTTCAAATATTTTTTCTACTGTTGCAGGTCCAATAGAACGTTTTGGTACGTTAATAATACGTTTTAAGCTTTGTGAATCATTAGGGTTATAAATAAGCTTTAGATAAGCGATAATGTCTTTTATTTCTTTTCTATCATAGAATTTTAACCCCCCAATAACTTTATATGGAATATTATTTGCCATACAAGCTTCTTCAATTGCTCTTGATTGAGAGTTTGTTCTATATAAAACAGCCATATCAGATAATGATTCTGTTAGAGAAAGTCTTTTCACTTCTCTAATCAAATTCAAAGCTTCATCTGCTTCATCATTAGCACGGTATAAAGACAGTTTATTGCCTCTTCCTAAGTTGGAATATAGATTTTTACTTATACGTTGTTTATTGTTGCAGATAACGCTGTTAGCGGCCTCTAAAATAGTTTCTGCAGAACGGTAGTTTTGCTCTAATTTTATTAAATGTGTTTTTTTAAATGTTGCTTGTAAATTAAGAATAATTCTATAATCAGCACCTCTCCAACTGTAAATAGATTGGTCTACATCACCTACAACGCACAAGCTTTTTTCGGCAGGTATTTCGTCTTCTGATAAATTATTTGTATAAATAGAATTAATCATTTTGTATTGAGCTATGTTTGTATCTTGAAACTCATCAACTAAAATATGTTTAAATCTATTAAAATATTTTTCTCTAACATTTTTACAATTTTCTAAAAGTTTTACAGCTAAAACAAGCATGTCATCGAAATCTAAAGCATTATTATTTTGTAATTGCTTTTGATATTCCATAAAGATTTGAGCATATTTTTCTGTTCTAAAATCTCTTGCTCGTGTTGCGTAAGTATAGGCATCTTGCATTTTATTTTTAGCATTAGAAATAATTGTTTTTAATAGTTTTGGCTGGTATATTTTTTCATCTAAACTGCATTTCTTTATTGCATTTTTTAAAATTGCATTAGAATCAGTATCGTCATATATTACAAATTTGTTATCGTATGTTTTGCCTTCTTCGTCTTTGTATTCTTGAATATCTGTTCTTAAAATTCTGCCAGAAATAGAGTGAAAAGTGCCAATCCACATCTTTTTAGCTTTGTCTTCGCCTATCATTTTAGAAAGACGTTCAACCATTTCTTTTGCAGCTTTATTTGTAAAAGTAACGGCTAAAATTTCATATGGAGAAACACCTGAATTTACGAGGTTTGCAATTCTTGTTGTTAAAACTTTTGTTTTTCCACAACCTGCACCTGCTAAAACTAATATAGTTCCATTATCTTGAAGAACTGCCTCTTTTTGTTCTCTATTTAAGCCTTGTAATAAATCTGACATTTAATAAAAAATCCCCATCTACAAATATAATTATAATTAAAACATACAAATTTTTCTGTTAATACTTGTAAATTTAATAAATCTTTTTTTATTTTTTAAAAAATGTGATATTATTATAAAGTTAAATTATAAGATATTTATACAAGTAGGAAAACATATGTCAGAAGATAGTAAAAACGAACAGCAGATTATGGTTCCATTAGATGATATGGACAAAGTATCAGAAAGTGATTCAAATACTTTAGACGCATTAGCAATGGAACTTGCAACAATTCAACAATCTGCAAAAAAAGTAGCTATTATTGGTAGCAGAAATTTGCCAATCACACATCAACAAATTATTGAAGTTTTATCTTATGCTTTAGTAATTCAAGGTAATACAATTATCACCAGTGGTGGTTCAAGTGGATCAAATGCTGCTACAATTAGGGGTGCAATGAAAGCAAACCCTGATAAATTAAGAGTTATTTTACCTCAAACTATCGGCCAACAACCATCAGACGTTCAAGATCAATTAATTGGTGTTCCTAATATTATCGAACATCCAGATCGTTCTATGATGACACTTGCAGATGCAAGCCGTATTTGTAACCGTGAAATCATCGATGAATGTCAACAATTAATCTGCTTCCTATCTCATACTTCAAATACATTGCATAAAGCAATTCAATATGCTGAAGACTCACATAAAGTTGTTACAGCATTTTATTTAGATTAGTAAATTATTTATTAATCTTACTAAATATATCTTTTGCAGCTGCTTCACCCATAGAGAAGCAGCTCATTTGTGTTCTAAGTGCAGAATGGGCTTCAAAATCAGCGCTTAATATTTTGCCAATACCGTATAAATTACCATTTTGTTCACAAATTAGAACATCTATTGGCACATAGCAGGTTTTATTTGTATGTGAAAGTTCATCATTTTCTTTATTGCTTGAATGTATATCTATTGGATAATCGCAAGCAAATGCAATATTATCAAAGTTTTTTGGAGTTAAAACATCATCTTTTGTAAATGTATATTTACCCTTAATTCTACAGTATTCTCTTACTCCAAGTGTATTTGATATGTGTGATATAAATGAATTTTCAAATCCTTTTAAATACTTTTTGCAGAAATTGTAAATTCTAAAAATCCTTTCCCTGCCTTGCTTTAGCGCTTTTGAATATATAAATGGATCGTGTATATTTTCTTTTTCCTCTAAAATAATGCGAGGCGCATTAATAGCAACTGTATTAGGCATATTTGCTATGGTGAATAGTTGAAAATATGCATTATCATTGCTTTTTAGGTCTCCGTTTTGCAATGCTTTTTCAAAAATAGGTGCTAAAGCCCACTGTTTATTAGTGTCCCAAGTATAAGCAGTAGATAAGTGTATACCTGTATCAGACTCGTATATAGGTGTAACATCTCTATTATTATCAATTTGTTTTAAGAATGAACTAAAAATATTTAAATCAACATTAGAAATGTTAAAACGCAATGAACAAGCCTGTTTTAAATTATTTTCTTTTTGAAAATCATAATTTAAAATTTTAAAAATTTCGCCAAAAGCTGTTGCGTCTACAATATATTCCGTATCGATATGTAACGATAACATTTTATGTTTTAAATCAATGGAAAAAGACCTATTTGAGGTGTCAAATTTTATATTTGTAGGTGTTGTGCTAAATAAGACTTTAGTTTGTACGCTATTTAGCATATCATCGAATACTATTTTTAATAATTCTGGATTAAACCACCCTGTATTTCCGTCAGAGAAGGTATTTTGGGCATTATACTTTTTTGCAAAATATAGTAAATCAGAGTAAAAATCGGTATTTATATTCTCGGAATTAAGCTTCATAACAGGTATAACAAGACCTTGTGTAATAGCACCACCTAATACATCAGAAGCTTCTATAAGCAGTGTATTAAGTCCTAATTTCGATGCAGTATATGCTGCAGCTATTCCAGATGTTCCTCCGCCAAATATTACTAAATCGTATTTCATAAAATAAATCCCTAATAAAATTTTAATTAAAAAAATATTCTAAAATTATTATAAAAATTTTTTTAAAATAATACAACTAAATTTAATATCGAATAGTAATATAACGATAATATTATTTTTTAGACTTAATATCGATATGATATATAGCGATAATATTATTTGTTATTTTTCAAAAATTGTGTGTGTGATATAAGGTTTGAATTTTTTTGTTCTAACTCTCTATTCTTTATAATCTCTTGTGCAGATAAGTTAAAATTAGGGTCTCTGTATGGAATACCACTTGTTGTAGATAGTAGATTTAAGTCATATTCAGTAAGGGGAGATTTAATATTATTTTTATTTAAAGAAAAAATACTACCCATATCAACACCATTAATAAAAGTTTTTCCAACGTAGAATCCCAAAGAGAGAAAAGTTTTTCTAATAGCAGTTGATTTTGAATAAGTGAGTATTACAGAATTATCGTGAATTTTATTTTTTATTTCTGAAATAAAATCTATTGTCCATAAAGTAGGGTCTTTTTGTGGAGAAAAACCATCATAAAATACAACATCATATGTTTTAGTAAGGTCTTTTATAGACTTTCTTGCATCATTTATGTGAAATTTAAAACAAAAATCGTTATTTAACAGCTGTTTTGGGTCATTATTCATACTATTAGATATATAACGATAATATATATTATGTAAGAACCCTAAATTAATCTCTTGAGGGGTAGAAATATACCCCTCTTTTTTTATAAAATTGAGCAAATTGAGCATATTTTGATTAAAATAGATTTTATTTTGATATTTTTGTATATTTTCAATTAAATTTATATAGTCATCTATAGAGTCATATGTTTTTAAAATAAATTTCAATAATTTTATTTTCAGTAAATCATTCTCTATCCCATCATTTATAAATGGTGATAGTGCAATTAATGTTTTATTAATTTCTAAACAATCTATGTAAAAATTATGACCGCTTAGAATGGCCGTTAAGGCCTTTGAATTATATCCTACCCCATAACATATATCTAAAATATTTAAATCGCTTTTATTTAATAACTCTTTGCAGTTGAAAAGTGGTTCTATAAATTTTTGTTTTGCTTCGGTCAGCGCACCTGTCTTTGAATGATATATGTCATTTACATTATTATCATACAAGCCTATTGAACCATCATTTGTTTCTAAAAAATTAAAATTAATCATATTTTCATTATATAAAATTTAAAAATTATGGTCTTTTTGTAAAAATTAGTTCGATAAATGTTATCGTTATATATCATTTCGATATTAGTTAATACATTTCAATGGAAAATATTATCGTTATATATCTACTCGATATTAAATTATGTTTTTATTTTATGAAAAATTTTTTTAGAAATTTTTATT
>JAZSQW010000095.1:0-13412 GCA_045538205.1 Candidatus Avigastranaerophilus sp.
CATATACATAGTAAGATTAGACTCTTTTAAAGCTATGATAGAGATTTCCGAAACTTCTATGAAAGAATTAGCAAGAATTTAAGATGAAAAAAATATTATTAATTATTATTTTAATAGTTTTGGTATGCGCTTTTTTTATTCAAAAGCAAGAATTTAGTACTCAAGAGAAAGATTCTATTAATTTTTATTCTTGGGGTTCTCATAGTGAAATTAGCATTTTAAAAGAAATATTAAAAGATTTTGAAAACGAAACAAAATTAAAAGTTAATTTTATACATATACCACAAAACTATTTTCAAAAACTTCATCTTCTTTTTGCATCAAATTCAAAAATTGATGTAATAACAATAAACAATCAATATATAAAAACGTACATTAATGCTGACTTATTGATTGATTTAAACGAATATATTGAAAAAGATATTTTTTACGAGGTTGCTTTAAATGCATTTAAAAACAAAAATGGAATATATGCTATTCCTCGAGATATATCTAATTTAGTTTTATATGTAAATAAAGATATTTTGAAGAAACGAAACATAGCATACAAAACAAAACTATCTTCATTAAATGAACTACAAGAATATGCGAAAGCTTTAACATTTAATAATACTTTTGGTATCAATTCAGAAGAAAATTCATTATTTTGGATATATTACTTAG
The DNA here is from genome assembly GCA_045538205.1 of Candidatus Avigastranaerophilus sp. GTDB lineage: Bacteria > Cyanobacteriota > Vampirovibrionia > Gastranaerophilales > Gastranaerophilaceae > Avigastranaerophilus. Next base: position 664 of record JAZSQW010000095.1, read on the forward strand.
CTGCAAATGGCGGTGGGGTTTTATCTGATAACGGAGAAAAAGTAATTTTAAAGAATAAAGAAAGTATTGATGCCATAAACTTTTATTCAGACTTAATAAACAAATATAATATTGCTCCTACAAAATCACAAATAGGTAGCATGACGACTGCGCAGATGTTTATAAACGAAAAACTATCAATGTACTTAGGTGGAAGATGGCTGATTCCAAAATTCAGAGAAGCCATTTCTTTTGATTGGGATATTATTGAATTTCCATCATCTAAAGATAATAAAACATACATTGATGCTTCTGGTTGGGCAATATCAAAAAAAACAAAGAATGTTAAAAATTCAATCAAATTAATAAAATATCTATCTTCTGAAAATTCAATAGAACGTTTTTCTAAAAGCGGACTTATTGTTCCTGCAAGAAAAGATATAGCAATGAAATATATAAAAGCAGATAAAAACAAAAAACCAAAACACTCAGAAATTTTTATTGATATGCTTAAAAATGCGAAACCAACTCCTGTAAATAAAAACTACAATAAAATTAATGATATACTTAATGAAGAAATTCAAAATGTTTTATCAGGAAACGAAAAAGCAGAAGAAGCTTTTAATGAAAAAATAATCAAAGAAATTGAAGGTTTATTATAATGGAATTTTTAGAAAAAATATTCAAATTTAATGATAATAAAACAAATATAAAAACAGAACTTTTAGCAGGTCTAACTACATTTTTCACAATGTCATATTTGATTATTTTAAGCCCTAAAATACTACAAACCGCAGGCTTAGAGTTCAATTCAACATTAACAGTAACAGCAATAATCGTATTTATCTTTAGCTTACTTATGGGATTATTTGCAAATAAACCTTATGCAGTTGCACCTTTTTTAGGAGAAACCGCTTTTATAGCATATACAGTAGTTGGCTCACTTGGTTTTTCAATCAAAACAGCATTTGGCGCAATATTTATATGCGGTATTTTATTGTTATTAATGTCAATTTTTAACATCAGAGAATATATTTTAAATCAAATTCCAGAGACGATTAAAATTTCCTTCTGCACGGGACTTGGATTATTCTTTATGTTTATTGCATTAAAAGATATGAAAATTGTTAATTTCACAAACAAATCTATTCCAATTGAAATGGGTAATTTCTCTGATATTCACGTAATTTTAGGTATTTTTTGCTTTGTTTTATTAATAATACTTACGCAAAAACAAATAAAAGGAGCTATTTTAATAGCAATTGCAACAACAACAATAATAGGTCTTTTAATCGGAGATATCAGTTTACCTGAAAAAATGATTTCACTACCTAATGGAATAACATCATCTTTTCTACAAATTGACTTTTCAAACCTAATAACCAAAGATTTCCTACCAATATTTTTTGTTATTTTTCTATTAGTAAATATCGATACATCTGGCGCTTTAATAGGCTTATCATACAAAACAGAAGATACAACTAAAAAACTTCAATTAAAGAAACCAATGATTATAGATTCATTATCTGTTATAACAGCACCTTTATTAGGAACAACAACTCCAGGAGCTTACTTTGATTCAATGACAGGAATAGCCGTTGGAGGAAGAACAGGTTTAACAGCGATTACAGTTGGTCTACTATTTTTAATAGGATTAATCTTTACTCCAATTATAAGTATTATACCGCCATATGCTTATGCCCCTGCACTTTTATACATAGGTATTTTAATCGCAACAATAATTATAAAACTAAATTTTGAAGATATAACAGAATACGCAACTGCCTTTATAATAATTTGCACTATGATTTTTACTTATAACATCGGAACAGGCGTTATTTTAGGATTTTTAATTTACCCATTAATAAAATTATTGTGCGGAAAACAAAAACAAACAAATCCTACAATGTGGATATTGTTTGCATTATCAATTTTATATTTTATTGTTTATCCGTACTAAATATTCAACAATACCATTGTTGAAAAACGTTTTTTACGATTTAAGAATTTAATTAATTTGCTCATTTCGTACCTCTTGTATATATAAAGTATATATTAAATTTTTTATTGCCTAATTTTTAATTTTTCATTAAGAATTCTTAATAAAAATGATTATTTTAAAAAAATCATTAAAGTTTTAAAAAAATATGCCGATATATAGATTATGGAATCATGTGTAAGGAGCATATAAAATGTCAAGATTTTATAGCAATAAAAGGACAGAAGAAGAAATAAGAGAAGCAATTAATGCCTTAGAAATTAACGAGCTTGAAAATTATGTTTCAGAAAGAGTTCAATCAAAAAAGATTGAACCAATAATTGAAGCAAAAGTCGAGCCTAAAATCGAGCAAAAAATTGCTCCAGCAAAAAAAGAAATAAAAATAGAAAATAATCTATTTAAAAACTTAGAATTTATTTCTGTTATAAAAGACGAACCAGAAATAATGTCTGAAGAAGATTTCTTTAAAATTGTTGGTGTAAAAAACAGAAAATTAACTTCTACAGCAAGAAGATATCAACGTAGCTTATACGGCCACTATATGTGTGCAAAAAAAGAAAATGATGAAGGCTACATAAATGACGTTTTAATGAAAGCAAAAATGTTCAAAGAAAACTTAGATGAAGTAGAAAAACTAATGATGAACAAATCTTTTATGAATGCGTGGGTAGAAAATGTAGGTCATGTTTCTCCACTTGAAGACTTAAAAGAAAATGGAAGAATGATAAAAGTTAATATTGTAAAAAGCTACATGAAATAAGAATAGAAAGGATAGTTGATAGTAGATTAGTAGTTAAGTACAGAAAGGACAACAAGAAGAAACAAAAAAACGTAAGTGTGGATAGACAAGATGAAAGGATTTGAAGAGGAAGCCATTTAGGCTTCCTCTTTGTATGCTATAATTTGAACAAGGAGAAACAAATATGAAAAAAATTATTGCATCGCTTTTTATTATTTTTCTTTTTAGCATCACACAAGCAAACGCAGAAATTATTCCAAATAAAATCTATGCGATTTCATCACAAACAATAAACAAAGAGAATATAAAAGAAGGGGATACAATAACTTTTATTTCTTTAAAACCGTGCAAAATAATAGATGATATAGAATTAGCAGAAAAGGCTGAAATAACAATTAAAGTAAATGAATATATAAAACCAAAAAGAGGAAATAAAAATGGTTATTTAAAAATAAAAGTTATTTCATACTCTGAAGACAAAGACGGAAACAATCTTGTAGATTTATCAAATAGAAATATTACAGGCAGCCTAAAACCATCAACACCAAAAGATATAAAAGAAATTGTAGAATCAGCAAGTGTAAGTTTAGCAGGTAAATTATTAAAAGTTCCAGGTTTTACCCAAGCATTTGCAACAGCAAAAGGGCTTATAAAACCAAATGAAGGTCAAAGCAGATTAAAATCAGCAGGACAAAATTTATACGAAAGCACTCCACTAACATATATAAAAGAAGGCGAAGATTTAGAAATAGAACCGGATTCAATTGTTGTAATAAAAGTAAACGAGAAGAAAAGAAAAAATAAATAACTTATTTTATAAAAATATTTTATTGATAGTTTAACGGAATATTAATTTTTGTTAAGCTATTTTTTTATAAAAGGCAATTCTCGGAATAAAAAAAACTTTATATAAGAGTAGACGATATGAAAGGATACAAAACAAAAAAACGAAGGGGCTCTATTAAGAGGAACCAAGCATCCATTTTAGGGAAAATGCTTAAAAAACAATTTTTTTTACTCTCTCTCTTAATATCCTCGTGTTTATTTGATGTTTGCAAACTCTGCAAACATTTTTTTTGCGAATTTTTCGTAGGCTGAAGTGAAACGGAACGCCGAAGTAACGCCGAAATAATGAGCGACAGTTTTGCGAATAGCAAAACATAGCGAATGACTTGAAGGCGTGAAGAAAAATTTAAGAAGCGAATTTTATCGTACGTAAAACGTACAACCGAGCAAACTGGACGGAATGTAACAATTTAGAATTAAATTGTGTAATGGAGTAGAAAGTTTGCGAGCGATAAAATTTAAGAAGCGAATTTTTCGTAGCAAATTAATTTATTTTCAAGGTTTAAAAACCATATGAAAATAAACAATATTTCACATCTATATAATAAAAATTCAATTACATTTTCGCAAAAACAAAATACAGAGAATGTAATATATTCATCAAAAAAAGATAAAAAAGATAGTTATAAATCAAATTCAAGAAATAGAAACTACTCTTTTTGGTCTGATGTAAAAGAATTTTTCGAAGTCCTATTTGATAAAGAAGTTATTACACATTCATCATCAAAAAGAAAAAAGATTAGAACTCTTACCGAAGCTGATGTACCATTTTTCTATGCAAAACAAATTGCGAACATGGATAGAAAAGATTTCGAACAAGTTACAGATTTAATTATGTTAGGAATGGAACCAACTTGTATTGAAGAGAGTAAAGAATTAGATGAAGAACAATATGCACAAGCAAAAGACATTCTATTATACAGAGAAATAACAGATAAAGACTTAATAAGCCTATCTCGATTAAAAAAAGAAAAATTTGAAGAAGCAATCGACCTTTTAGATTATGGGGTAGAAAAAGAATGTGTTGTGGTGTATAGCAACTGTACAAAAAAAGAAAGAAGAGATATAAAAAGTCTTTTAGACAAAGGAGAGAAACCAAAAGAAGCAATTTTATTAAGAAAAAGACCTCTACAACAAGACATAAAAAATTTCTTTATAGAATTAATGGAAACAGGTCTTCCAACACCAATTGTAGAGGGCCTAATAACCCAATCTGATTTACACGAAAAAGCGAAGATATTATTCAAAGAAGGAATAAATGAAGATTTGCTTGAAGACTTTGCGAAATTAACACCTGAAGAAGAAGAAAAATGTAAAGAATTAAGAGAAATAGGACTTGACGACATAGATGTTATAGAATTATGTACTCTTCCTGATGAAGATTTTTCAAGAGCAAAAAAGCTAATTGAAGAAGATGTTCATTCAAATTTTGTTTTACCAATTTTATACATTGAAAACGAAGAAAACGAAAACAAAGAATATAGAAATTTATTAAAAAAAGGATTTGGAAAAAATTCGGCATTTTCTATTTCTTGCTTTACTCCAAAAGAAAGAGAAATATTCAAAAAATTTGTAAAAACACAACCTATAATACGCAACTACTTAAAAAACAACTATGAAATAAACTGCATAAACTTACAACAACAAGAAGCTAATGAAATTTCCTTCACAAAAGAATTCTACCGCGATGGTACAAAAATCACTTTAGAAGATACACTAAACAGTAATGGTGAATTAAAACAATATAGAAATGAAAAATATAAAGATGGAACAATTTTAACCTCAATTAAAGCAGGTAAAAAATCTGCCCTTATAACAAGAGATAAGAAAAAAGGAATTACTGCCATAACAGAATACCTTAAAGATAGAAATGGAGCTGTTTATGGCGTATTACACAGCGAAAAATCAAAAGAATTATCAGGCGCTTTCAATACAACTTATTACGATATAAACGATTTTATTTGTGATACTAACTTTGAAAATATAAATGCAAATATTAACACATCAATTTTAAGTAAAGGAATAGAACTATCAAAAGCAACACAGAAGGAAGATGGTTCTATTGAATATAACGAGAACTACACAAATAATGGATTTAAAACAAAAAGATACTATAAAGAAAATAAAAATGGAACAGAAAAGGAATATAGTTACACAATAACAGATAAAGAAGGCAAAGAAATTCTTTCAATTAACAACTCTTGGAAAAAGAACCCAAATAATACAGTAACAAATATAATTAATGGCAATGAATATTTAATAAAATATGATGATAAAGAAAAAGAAATCACAATAGAAGGTGAAAACGGCGAAAGAACAATTTGCTTATACAAAAAGCTTGCGAAATACCCACGAGAAAGAATTTGGGAAATTGCAAAAACTCTTGATGTTGATACTTTAATAAAAATTGATGAAGAAGTAACAAAATGGAAATATTGCGAAGATGTAAATTCAGGTTATACAATGTTCAACAGAACTTTAGAATCAGGTGCTAATACAAATGTTATAACTCATGAAACAGGGCATATTAACGCATATAATTTAAAAAATACCTCTTCTTTTGAAGAAATAAAACAATCATATTTAAAAGAAATGAATGCATTTGAAGAAAAAAATACATATATAGAACAAGAAATTATTGAATATTTTTCACCAAGAGCAGAAAACGAAGAATCTGATGGTTTTAGCGAATTTATTGCAGAAACAAATTTGTTATTACACTCTTTTGGAAATAAAAGTAACTTACGTACACTAAGCATAAGAAGTCAAATTCTTGCGAAAAACTTCCCAGAAACCATTGCAAAAATAGCAGAAGCAACAGGCAAAAATTCTAAAAGACCGTTAGTATAATTCCATTTTTAATTTATAATTAAATTGTTATGAAAAATTTTGTAATTAAAACTTTAGGCTGTAAAACAAATCAAGTAGAATCTGCATTGATTGCAGAAATTTTGTCTAAAAATAATTACAATGAAGTAAAAAATATAGAAGACGCAGATTTTTATATTCTTAACTCTTGTTCTGTAACTCACGTTGCAGATAACAAAAACTTATCATATTTAAGACGAGCAAAGAGAGAAAATCCAAATATAAAAATAGTTTTAACAGGCTGTATGGCTCAATTAAAACAAGATGAACTATTACAATATGATTTTGTAGATTACGTTATCGGAAATAACGAAAAAAATGACATTGTAGAAATTTTAAATAATGATAATCAAGTTTGCGTATCAAATATATTTTCTCACGACAATTTCAGATACGAATTACTACACCAAACACATAGAACAAGAGCCTCTGTAAAAATTCAAGACGGCTGCAATAATAGATGTAGCTATTGTACAATTCCTTTTGCACGTGGAAAAAACCGTTCTAATCCAATAGAAAACGTAGTTGAACAAATTAATCTTTTTGCAAAAGAAGGTTACTATGAAACAGTTTTAACTGGTATTCATATTGGACAATGGGGAAACGATTTTAAAGATAAAAAAACTTTAAAAGATTTATTAATAGAAATAGAAAAAACAGATATTAAAAGATACCGTTTAGGCTCATTAAATCCACTTGAATTAAGAGAAGATTTTATAGATTTTCTTGCAAGTTCAAATAAATTTTGCCCACATTTTCACTTATCATTGCAATCAGTTTGCGATAAAACTCTAAAAAATATGAACAGAAAATATTCAGCAGAACAAATAATTAAATTAGTTGAATACATAAACAAAAAATTCGATAAAGCATTTATCGGTAGCGATATTATAGTAGGTTTTCCTGATGAAACAATTGAAGATTTTGAAATCACAAGAAAAAATCTTAGTAGTTTAAATATGAGTAAAATCCATGTTTTCCCTTATTCAAGAAGAAAAGGAACAATTGCAGATAAACTTCCAAACCAGGTAGATGATATCGAAAAGAAAAGAAGAGTTAGCATAATTCAAGAAATTGCAGATAAAAAGAATAAAGAATTCCTTGAAAGAAATATCAATAGCGAAAATGAAGTTATTATTGAAAAAAATAGAGATAAAAAAACAGGCTTGCTAAAAGGCGTAACAAAAAACTACATCAATGTTTTAATTGATGATAAAGACGAATATAAAGACAAACTTGTAGAAGTTAAAATTACAGAGTTATCAAACTATCCTGAAAAAGTTATTGCTGAAATTATAAATTAACCCTATTACTTTTTCATTCTACTCTTAATCAAATCAAGTATTTCTTGTAAATTATTAGACGAATTATTTATTGAATTATTATTTGTACCATTCAATAAAAGATTAGATAACAACATATTATTATCAGGCAACATATAAGGGAAAGCCACACAGGCAGAACCTTTTTTATACCCATTTGGATACAATAAAGTATTGCCACTAACAACTTCTTCACTTACAAAAAATCCTTTTTGCACTGGCAACTTATCACGAAAATCTTTATAATAATCAAACTCTTTATTAGTTATAAAATAAGCTTTATTATCAATTTTTTTCATTTCTTTTCTAATTTTTTCAGAAGCATCACTTAAAGCACAAACAGTTGCAATTATTAAAGGAACACGTTTATTCTTTTTATCAAAATCATCTATACGAAATTCTGACATTCGAAGTGAATCACCAGAACCAGCAAAATCATCTATCACAACAGCCACTTTATCTTTTAAATCAAGAGTTCCATAATCTGTCTGTTTTAAAAAACCCGTCCCATCATGAAAAATAAATTGCTCAGACGGAACATTATTTACCTTAGCATATTGATAATTAACAACTTCAAAACTCTTTGTTAAATTAGGTATTAAATATACAACATCATCCATAGTTTTACCCAATTTATTTACTCTTTTCTCAATATTAGAATACAACGTTCTCATTTCATCATTTAAAGTTTCAGGCGAATAAATGCAAAGTGCTTTGTCATAATATTCAGATAATATCTCAATCCAAATTTTTTTATCTTCTTCTGAATACTTTGGATTATTCAACTGTACTGTTTTTAGTGCATTAAATAATTCATCAATATACCTTTTATCAGGTGCATTGTGGTGTAATAATTTTGTTAAACGTGAAACATCTGTTTTTTTAACCAAAGGATTCTTTATAACATTTACCTCAACATCTTCACCAAAAAGTTCTTTAGCTTGATTGATTATATCAGCATTCATAATTTCATCTAAAGATTTACCTGTATTTTTTTGTTCTTTAACAATAGAAGACACAACAGTTCTTAAATCATTCTGAGCACCAAATGCACCATAAGACATATCCTTACCGTCAATTTTAGTATTCCAGCCATCAATAACAAAAAGTTTAATAGAACCATCTTTAATTCCATCTACAAACATTTTGTAATCACGTCCTTTTTCGCTTATTCTATCAGCATTTTTCAAATCTTTTATATGTTCAATAGTTCTATAATCTAAAATTAAACCTTCTACACGCTTGTCGTTTTGTTCATACTCACCTTTTATAATTTGATGTTTTCTACGTCCAATATATTCAAAAACATTATTCAAATCAGCATAATTTGGAGAATAAGGCGATGCAAATCTATTAGCACCATATTCTTTTATGCCTGAATAAATCTTTGGTAATTGAGAATAAGAAGTAAACTGCACAACACAAGCCATTACTTCTTGAACTTGTTTTTGAGGAACATCATTTTCTTTAGCAATCTCATCAATCATTGCAGAAATTTCTTCTTCAGAACGATTATGCACTGTATCTTTTATACGTTTATCCATATAATCAAGATATTCTTCACGATTAGAATAATCTACTTTTTTATTAAATATTTTTCCAAACGATATATTATTCAATGCATATGCTTGATAATTTTGGATTGATGGTTGAACAAATGATTTTAAAATTGGGTTTTGAACAACTTGCAAATTACTTTGTAGTGGTTTTACGAAATGAAAATTATTTAAAACATTCAAATTACAAGAAGATATGTTCATGTTAAAACACCCCTTCCTGTTGACTTTTACCTGTTCTAAAATCAATTTCTCTTTGAATTTCTTCTAAACTCATTGGATAATTCCAACCTGTATATGCTTTAGATAACATATTTGTTTGAGAAATATTATCAAAAAACAAAGAAGAAAACGCCGTTGCAAAATCAGAATTATTATCAGGAATATTAAAAGGGAACATTATAGCTGAATTGTCAAAATCATAACCTAAAGCACCTAAATATGTTTTTAATTCATCACGATATAAATAATTAGAAAAATGATCCTGCATTGTCCTATCAAAATCAAGAACTTTAGAAGATAAAATAAAATCTTTATCATCTATTTTACGTGTATATCTTTCAATATTTTCTCTAACACGAATATCACCATCTCGAAGAGAAAAGATAGGGGAGAAAATCAAATTAAAATTTTCCGGATAAAATCGATGCATACGAGAAAAACCATATTGAAATTCTTGTGTTAACAAAGAATCACCACTACACAAATTATCATCTAATATAACGCCTACTTTTCCTTTTAAATCAATTGGTGGAGCTTCTACTGCTGAATACTGTACAATTTGACTTGAAGGAATATTATTCACTTTTGCATATTGATATGTCACCATAGAAAAACTTTTATAAGGGGTTGGAATAAAATAATAAACATCATCCATTGTTTTGCCTAAACGCTCAACTTGTCTTTGAATAGCGTTATATTTATCCTTTAAAACTTTATTTAATTTTTCAGGAGAATATGCGGTAAAATACGAATCTAAATAAATAGCAAAATTTTCTATAAGTTTTTTGTATAATACAGGGTCAAATTGTTTTGTTTCTGTAACTGCACTAAACGTACCAATAGTTTCTAAAAGAACCTGAATTTCTTCTTTTGTCGGCACTTTAGGATTAATATTATCTAAAATTGTTTTAACAGAAGGATTTTGAACATTTTTATTTTGAATAATTGATATATCAACATCTTTATCTAAAACTGCTTTTGTTTTTGTAATAATATCACCATTTAAAACTTCATCAAGATTTTTTCCCGTTTTTTTCATTTCATTAATAACTGCTATTGAAATATCCTCATAATTATCAGTTGCCCCAATCATTGAATATCCCATATTTTTACCGTCTATTTGAATATTCCACCCATCTACAATAGCTAATTTATTATCATTACTTACAGAATGAAGAATATATGACCTTATATTAAATGGTGCATCCTCATCCAAAAGTTCATCAAGAAAAAAATCATCTATAATATTTACATAATTAGTATTTCCAAAAACATTTTGATTTCTTAATAATCCTTTTGATTGTCCAATATATCTTAATGCCTGCGAAGTATCAACTCTTTTTGTATTATTAAAATTGATTGTATTAACCCCATTACTTTCAAGTGCATCAGCAAAATTAGCCATTTGTGTATAACTACCAAATTGAGTTACTCTTGTCAAAACTTCTGTTGCAAGCTCTTTTGATGAATTAGTTACAGTAGAGATTTTATCTATTGAATTAATAATATCTTCTTCATCCTTAACACCTAAATCTCTTTGAAGTTTATTTTCAAAATACTCACAAAATTTTTCAATATCAGAAAAATCTTTAGGCTTATTTATCTTTTGAATAGCACCGAATGAAAGGTTAGGAGTAAAATTACTTCTATATGCAAAAGCAGGCATTTGAAGAGATTCAGACGTTTTTTGAACCTCAGTTTTTGCTTTATTTAAAGAATTATGCCTATTAAAATAAGAAAATTCTTTAGGTATGATATTATTTATCTTCATTATAAGTGCCTATATCTTTTGCCATTGGTACAAAACTATCTTTATATTTCCAATTTGAATTTATACCTTGCATTAAACTCTTTTTATTAGGGAATCTAACAAAGAATGTTGAAAATAATGATGATAATCTTGAATTAGTGTCGGTTATACAAAACGGGAACACAACAGAAGTTGCTACTGAACGATAACCTTCACCGCCAACTATATTCACAACATTTGCTCTCATTTTATCTTTCAAAAAGTCAATCATATATTTTTGAGAGTCAAATTTTTTGTTTGTTACATAAAAATCAACATTTTTTCTATCATAATCTTCTGCCTTAAAATCAAAACGATATTGCGCCAAATCAGTCATATAAAGAGGAGCAAATATCAAATTCGTATTTTTATCATTAAAAATTAAAGAAGTAAAATTCTTATATTTTAAATTACTCGCTAAAGATTCTCCTGTACCCGCAACATCATCTAAAATTACATAAACCTTATCTTTTTCAACCGGCTTTTTATCTAAAGAAGTAACAAAAGGTTCAAAATCTTCATAATCAAATTTACTTAACGGAATATTATTTACTTTTGCATACTGATAAGAAATCAAAGAAAAACTTTTAGAAAAATTAGGAACAATATACACTACATCATCCATATCTTTACCCAAAGAATCTACTTTTTCTTTTATTTGATTATGAATATCTTTTAAAGCAACATTCATTCTTTCTACAGAATAAGGCTCAAATGTTTCATCTAAATATCTGCAAACAACTTGTTCTTTTTCTGCTTTTGACATATCTTCGGCAACCAATTCAATATTATCCGAAATAACATCAACAAATTTCGCTATTTGTTCTTTATTAGGCATTTTAGGTTGCAAATGTTGTGCAATTTCTTTAGCATTTTGTTGTGGTTGTTTTTTACTTTTGACAACTCTTATTTTAGAAGCATATTCTTCACCAAAAATATCTTTACACCTTTGAAGTATATCGCCATTTAAAACCTCATCAAGATTTTTACCTGTAGATTTCATTTCATTAATTGCATTAATTGTAGCCGTTTCCAAATCACAATCAGAGCCAAATAAAGTTTGAGAAATACCTTTTCTATTCCAACCATCTATAATAACAGCTTCATCTAAATGATGTTTTTCTAAAAAGAATTCATTAGATTCATCATCTAAACTTTCACAATAATCCAAATAATCATTATCTATAAAAGAAACTGTATCAGCACCAATAGATAAGATGCTACCTAAAAATTGTTCTTTATTAGATAAATATCTAAAGGGTGCATTTAACGTCAATTTTTTACAATCATTATAAACGAATTTAAACCCTAATTTGCGAAGATTATTTTCTAAATCTTCAAGATGAGAATAATCAGAAAATTGTGTTAGGCGAGATATTACACCACAAACAGTTTTTTCATCTGTATCAGTAGCTTTTACAACATTATC
>JAZSQW010000028.1:0-24213 GCA_045538205.1 Candidatus Avigastranaerophilus sp.
TGGCAATATCGCTATTAAAAATGGCTCTAACAATGGAACAATTACACAAGATACAGTTGAAGTTGTTACAGGTGGTAATTTCACTAATGAAAATGAAATTAACTCTACTACATTAACAAACAATGGTACTTTCACTAATAACAAAAATGTTGTTTCAACTAATTTAAACAACAATAGCATTTTAAACAACAATAAAACATTAACGGCTACAAACTTAAATAACTCAGGCACTTTAAATAATAAAGACACAATTTTAGCTGACAAATTAGCTAACGCAGGTTCTATCTTGGGCATTGGCGACTTAGCAATCGGTGCTAATGGTGGTTCTTCAACTGGTACTATTGACCAAGCAAATGTAACAATTAATGGTGTATTTGATAACACTGGCTCTTTAGTTGCGAACACATTTACAAACAATTCAACAATTACAGATTCTACAAACTCTGGCTCATTAAACATTGTAAATGGTGTATCAAATGGCAATATTACTCAAAAAGATATTACTATTTTTGGTGATTTTGAAAATAATGCTCAGCTAAATGCTACAAATTCACTAACAAACACAGGCATAATTACAAACAATGATAGCATTACAGCTCTTAATTTCATCAATAGTGGCGTTATTTTAGGTAATGGTACTGTAAATTTCACAAATGTTACTAACAATGGTTCTATTACACAAGACACTATTGAAGTTGCAGTTGGCAGCATTTTTACAAATAATAAAGATATCACAGCTTCAACTGTAAATATTAATGGAACATTTAATAACAATGATTCATTAATTGCTACTAACATTAACAACAATAATATTTTAAACAATAATGGATTAACAACTGTTGAAAACTTAACAAACGTTGGTTCTATTTTAGGTACTGGTGAATTAAAAGTTACTAATGGTACTAATTCAGGCTCTATTACTCAAAATATTTTTGAAGTTGTTTCAGGTGGTAATTTCACGAACTCAAACGATTTAAATGCAACAACTTTTACAAATAATGGAACTTATACAAATAATAAAAATACAGTTGCTACAACATTAAACAACAACTCTATTTTTAATAATAATGATTCTTTAATTACTACAAACTTAAATAACGTTGGAACATTAAACAATAATGGTTCAACAAAAGTTGATGAATTATCTAATACTGGTTCTATTTTAGGTACTGGTAATATCGCTATTAAAAATGGCTCTAACAATGGAACAATTACTCAAGATACAGTTGAAGTTGTTGCTGGTGGTAATTTCACTAACGCAAACGAAATTAACTCTACAACATTAACAAATAATGGTACATTTACTAATAATGCAACATTAAACTCAACAACAATTAACAACAATAACACTTTCAACAATAATTCAGCTTTAACAACTAATAATTTAAATAACAATGCAACATTTAACAACAAAAATGTTTTAAATGCTTCAAACTTAAATAATGTAGGCACATTAAACAATACAAATTCAATTTTAGCTGACAAATTAGCTAATGCCGGCTCTATTTTAGGCACAGGCAGTTTAACAATTGGTACTAATGGTGCTTCTTCAACAGGAAATATTTCACAAAACACAGTGACTATTAACGGTATTTTTGATAACAATGGCGAATTAGTTGTTAATGACGTATTCACAAATAACTCAACAATTAATGATTCAATTGGCACAGGTGTTTTAAATGTAGTTAATGGTGTATCAAACGGAAATATTACTCAAAAAGATATCACAATTTCTGGTATATTTGAAAATAAAGCTCAAATGAACTCAACAGGAACATTTACAAACTTAGATAGCATTACTAATACAGGTATTATAAATGCTTCTAAATTAGATAATGCTGGTGATATTTTAGGTTCAGGTAGCCTAACAATTGCAAATGGTACAAACCTTGGTTCTATCACACAAAACACAATAGAAATTTTAACAGGTGGTAACTACACTAACGTTGGTAATATAGACGTAACAACTCTTACCAACAATGGTACATTTACAAATAACCAAAATGTAACTGCTGACATATTAAATAATAATGGTACTTTCAATAATAACAATTCACTAATTATTGTTAATAATTTAAACAACAGCGGAACATTAAACAATAACAGCGATACAAATGCTAAAAAATTATCAAATACAGGTACAATTACAGGTAATGGTAATTTAGTTGTTGGTTCAGAAGGTGGTTTCTCATCTGGTACTATTTCAAAAAATAATGTTACTTTAAATGGTAACTTTGAAAATACAGGTTCATTAACTGCTTTAGGAACATTAACAAACAATGCTTCTTTAACAAATAACAACAACATTACAGCTAATGAATTAATTAACAACAATGCAATTTTAGGAACAGGTAGCTTAATTGTTACTACAGGTACTAATGCAAATGCAATTACACAAGGAATTTTTGAAGTTGTAACAGGCGGTAGCTTCACAAACAACAAAACAATTACAGCTACAACATTAAATATTAATGGAACATTAAACAATAATGATTCATTAATTGCTACAACATTAAACAATGCAGGCACACTAAACAACCAAAATACAGCCTCAATTGATAATTTAGCAAACACAGGTTCTATTTTAGGTGCTGGTAATATAACAATTAAAGATGGTTACAATAAAAATGTTATCACACAAAATAACGTAACAGTAACAGGCTCATTTGATAACACTGGCAAATTAACTACAAATGGCTTATTTACAAACAATGGAACAATTACAGATTCTACAAATAGTGGTATTTTAAACATCAACAAAGGTGTATCAAACGGAAACATTACTCAAAAAGATATTGCTATTACTGATGCATTTGAAAATAATTCAACATTAAACGCAACTAACTTATTAACAAATAATGGTGTAATTTCAAATAATAATAACATTATTGCGAATGTAATGAAAAATGTTGGCACTATCAACAATAATGCAAATTCTACATTATCAGCACAAAAATTAAATAATATTGGAATTATGAACTTAAATAACGCTGCATTAAATGTTACAAACCAAACAGAAAACATTGGCGGAACAATTAATGTAACAGGTGCAACTCATACAGATATTTCAACAATATCCATTGCAGGCTCAAATGCAAACATTGCTGGAACTGTTAACATTGGCGATACTAACAAATGGGCAACATTAAATTTAGAAGCTGGTAACATTATTGAAGAAGCTGTTTTAAACATTGCTCACGGAAGTGTTTTAAATGTTAATGGCGAAAATGCTTCAGCTGTAATTAACACAAACGATTCATTCAAAGGTGACTTAATTCTTTCAAATGGTAAAGTTGGTTTTAAAAATACAAATATTACTTTAGGTGATACATCAACAACGATTGATGGTGTTCACCCATACTTTGAAATGAGAAATGGTACAATCGACCTTGATAACGCAACTTTAACAATTATGGGCAATTCAAGTGTTGTAGATGGAAACTTGTTTATTAGTTCAAATTCTACATTCAACATGAAGAACGGCACATTAAATTTAAATACATTACAAACTGCAGGCACAATCAACACTGCAAACGGTGTTTATGATGATATCTCAGTTAAAAACTTAATCATCGGTGATGCTGCTAATAACGATGAAAACACAAACTTTGCAATTGATTTAAACGTAGATCGTGGAACAGCAATGTTCGATAAAATTGGTGATGAAAACACAATTATTAGCGCTGCAAACGATTCTAACAAAGGTGTAATAAATATTACAGATTGGACTGTAAGCGGTGACTTATTCGGCAAAAATGCACCTATTACAGAAAAAATCACTATCGGTAAAATATTCAACGGTCAAATCGCTGAAGGCGATACAATTGAATACACAACTTTATCAGATAGAGAAGTTTTAACACCAATTGGTACTTATAAATTAACAGGTTCAATTGATGGAACATATTCATTAACACTTGCTAACATCACACCAATTGCTTACAGAGGACAAATTACAAAATTAGCACAATATCAAAACCAATTAGGAATTAATGATTTAATTTTCAATCATACAATGCTTGATCAAGGCTTCAAAGAAAGCGCTATGACAGCATATAGCCCAAATAAATATGCAGCAGCAAACAATTTATTTGCTCCATATGAATACTCAAAACAAGATGGCGGTTTATGGGTAAAAACATACGCAACATTTGAAAAATTGAATTTAAACAAAGGCTTAAATGTTGGCAATAATGCATATGGAACAATTGTTGGTGCAGACTTTGGATTAAAAGAACTTAAACACGGTTGGAAGTTTATGCCAACAGCATATGTTGGTTATAGCGGAGCAAATCAACATTGGAATGGCAACAATGCTTCTCAAAATGGTGCACAATTAGGTTTCTTAGGAACTTGGTCTAAAAAAGATTTCTTATTAGGAGCATTAGCATATAGTGGTTTCTATGGAAATAGAATGGAAACAATGCGTGGAGCTGATGAAACATTAAACTACCACGCAGGTGCTGCAATTAAATCAGCATACAACTGGAAATTTGCGAAGAATTGGGCATTACAACCAAACTTATTAGTAAGCTATAACTTCTTTGGTAAAGAAAACTGGAATACTGCCTTCGGACAAATGGGTATGACAGCAGGCGCATTACACGGTTGGAACATTGCTCCTGGTTTAAATTTAATCTACGAAAGAGATACATTTAGCGTTTATGGTACAGTTCAATACATGTACAATGTAAACCAATCTGTTGATGGTAAAGCAGGAAACATCGCTTTACAAGACATCAAAATGGATAGAGGATATATCCAATATGGTGTTGGTGTAAATAAACAATTTAATGATGATTTCTCTGGCTACTTACAAACTGTTATAAGAAATGCAGGCAGAACTGGTATTAGCTTACAAGCAGGCTTTAATTGGATTTTAGGTGAAAAAGTAGAAACAGAAAATGTTGTAAAAGAAAAAAATCCAACTAAAAAAGAAACAAAAATGGAAATAAAGAATGTAAAAAAAGCAGAAAAGCAAGCTAAAAAAGAAGTTAAAAAAGAAAAAAAATCAGAACAAAAAGCAACAAATAAAATAAAAGAATATGTTAAATGGCAAAATATGACAACATATACACCACAAGTAAATAAATAAGGTTATAAATAAGATACGCAGGTGAACATAAAGTTCACCTTTTTTTTACCATTTGCAAGAAATAAAAAAATCAGCTATGATAAACAAGCTAAGAAGCGATAGTGTTTATAAAAGGGAGGAGAATAAATGAAAAATCTTTTTAAAAACTATCTTGTTGAGTTTATTGGAGCATTTTTCTTAGTGTTTACAATATGCGCAACAGCATTATTTGGTGCAACAGGCGTTATTCCAGCAATTGCAATCGGTTTTGCATTAATGATTATGGTATACGCAGGCGGACACATTTCTGGTGGTCACTACAACCCAGCAGTATCATTAGCAGCAGCTATTCGTGGGGCTTTATCATTTAAACAAGTTATTCCTTACTGGATTGCTCAAATTTTAGGTGGTGTATGTGCAGCATTACTTGCATCTAAATATGCAGTAGCTGAAACAGTAGCACCTGAAGCTTGTCCATTTGCTTTATGCGGACTACTTGTTGGTGAATTCTTATTTACATTTGCATTATGCTATGTTGTTTTACTAACAGCAACATCTAAAAAAGCTGAAGGCAATTCATACTACGGTTTAGCAATTGGTGCTACAGTAACAGTTGGTGCTTTTGCAGTTGGCGGAGCAATCTGCCACGGTGCATTTAACCCAGCAGTAGCAATTGCATTAGGAACTGCAGGATTAGCAACAGTAAAATGTATTGGCTACACAGTTCTTGCAAACTTAGTTGCAGCAGTAGTAGCAGCTTTTACATTCAAATTTGTAGAAACTGAAGAATAAAAATTATTCAACAGCATACAAAAAACCGACTTCATACGAGGTCGGTTTTTTACGTCCATATATGACGTAATACAATTGTAATCTTTAAATAGAGGTTACAATGTACAGAATAATAATTATACTTATTTTATTAATATATCCGCCAATGCAGAATATAAAATACTGTCAATTTCTTGAAAATTCTGATTATACACCAAAACAATTTAAACAAGAAACAACGAAAAACTATTTTCTTTTCAAAGAAAGAAAAAGATATTATCATAGGCGATACACATAAAAACTTGTTATAAAGCTTAAAATCTAATAAAATAAAAATATGAAAAAGATATTTATATTACTATTTTTAATTTTAATAGCGTTGCCAGTTTTTGCTTTTGACTGGATATTAATTGAGCAACTCGGTTTTTATATAAAAGAAAGCTCTATTTATAGAGACAAAGAATTTGTTAAAGCCAAAATAGTATATGCAGAAACAGACGGATATGACGTTTATAGCAATAAAAAATATATATCTGAACGCTATGTTGAGGCCGACTGTCGCCGCAAACAATTCTGGTATTTAAGAGGAAAGAAATACAAACGAACAAGATTTACAACAACAGATTATTTTCCAATCAACCCAGAAAAACTAAGAAAACTTACGCTAAATACGCCAGAACAAAGAGAAATATTCTTAAATGTTTTATGCAGAATTCATTAAAAAAAGCTCTAAATATAGAGCTTTTTATTTTCTAAACAAATGATAAATTATTATGCAACAAACATATTTTCAACAGTTTCTACAGAATTAGAGAAAATTGAAGTATAAATATCATTTACTTCACTTTTTGAAGAATCAAAAACAATAGAGAAAGATTCTGCAAAATTTTCTCTTAAACCACGACGAGTTAAATCTCTTCTATCAATACCATCAGAGAAATTAACACCTCTTAAATAATGTCTAAAATACTGTCTTGCTTCTTTATAAGACATATCAGAACCCGCAATCTTTTCATCAGGATTTTCTGATAAATTTCTTTCAAATTCTAATAAATCTAAAAGATAAGCAGCTTTAAACTCTTCACTTGTACTTAATTTTTTATCAAGTGAATGACCAAATTCGTGAGTTAAAGTATCTGCACCTTGAGTTTCAAGGTCACCTTCATAAGCTTCATTTTTACGTAAGTGATTACTTTGAATAATGCAAATAGTATCGTCTTTTCTTGTATGAAGACCAAAAGCAATTCTACCTTTACCATTCAAAAATCTTGAAACTCTTTTGTTATCATTTGACATTTTTTTAATATCAGTTGGAGAATCTAAAATTATGATATTTTTAACTGTACCATCTCCAAAAACACCATTTAATGCTTCATATTGAGAAATAACGTTATCAGCAAATTCTTTATCAACGCTTTCATCAACATAAACATTAGTTGCTTTATTTTGATTATTTGAGATCTGTCCTAAGTTAAAAATACACACAATAAAAAAACTCCATTGTTAAGCAACAGTATCAAATTCTGGAACATCATCTGTATCTGCAGTCGTATCCATATCTGCAACTGTATCTAAATCAGCCACAGTGTCTAAATCTGCCACAGTATCCCAATCTGCTGTAGTATCTAAATCAGCTGTAGTGTTATAACCAAAAATTGGACTATCACAATTCTTGTTATAATCATTAGAATCAACAAACGATGCCTTAGAGTCAGGTATATTAACCTTATCACACACTAATGCCAAAGTCATAAAACTACCTCCATACTATACCTTATTTATATAAAGTATTTTTTTAGACCAAAATTTCACAAATTCTTGAATTTGTTACATATGTTTACAGATATTTATTAAAAAAAAAGACCCTTTTAAAAGGGTCTTTTTTATATTAATTTTACTAATTAATCTTTTGAAAACAAACCAGCAATACCTGAAGCAATACCAGAAACTATTCCACCAATTGGATTAAGAATAAAATAAGCGGCATTAGCTAATTTTTCATTTTTTATAAAACTTGTTGCGCAAGCCAATCCAGGGTCAACCCAGCTTTTTATTTTATCATTAGTTGTTGCATTTTCATTAAATGTATTTGCAATTGGATTTAAATTCATAAAATGAACATCACCATCTAAATTAGCATCAATTGTTTTCATCATTGGATCAAGCCAAGTTGTAACAGGATTTTCATCTTCAGAATATGGGCACAATGGATTTAAATAAGATTTAAAAACCTCATCACCATCAGAACCAAGTATTTTATTTATTGCCCAAGACTCTGGATTAGCAACCTTTTGCAAAGTTGAAGGTTGATAACCTTGTGCATTTACATTAACTCCATTAACATTTGTCATAACATCTCTCCTTTTTATTCCCCGTTTATATATAAAAAATTTTTCATTAGGAATATTTACATAAAATAATAAATTGTTAATTTTTGTTTACAATAACCTCAAAAAATCAATGTAAACTTTTACATTATTTGTCTTGATTATCAATTATAGTTTTGCTATTATTCAAAATGACATCAAAGATTATTTAAAAAAACATTCAAAATAGAGGGAATTAAGAATAAATTAAAAGATTTATCTATTGCAGCAGGAATCTGTACGCAAGAAACCGATGAAAGAGAAGCAGCAAAATTATTTATTGAATCTGTAAAATACTTAAATAGATTTATGAATATTCCATCAAAATTAACAGGAATAAGAAAAGAAGATATTGATGAATTAAGCAAAAGGGCAGATTTAGAAGCCAATCCTGTTTATCCTGTTCCTGTTTTAATGAATAGAGAAAAGCTAAAAGGATTTTATTACGATATAATGGAAGAACCAATTAGTGAACTTGAAAAAATAATGCGAAAAGCAATAAAAGAAATAAAACAAGACAAAGAATTAGTTTTAAAATAAAAAACAAAGGTTAGTATAATGGAAAATATATTAAATAAACAACGTGAATACTTTAAAAGTGGCGCAACTCTAACTATTGAAAATAGATTAAAAGCACTAAAAAATCTAAAAAAGGTAATTAAAAATAAAGAGCAAGAAATTCTTGAAGCTATAAAAAAAGATTTAGGAAAAAGTGCAATGGAAGCTTATATGTGCGAAGTTGGACTATCTATAAGTGAAATTACATATTTTGAAAAGAATCTAAAAAAATTTGCAAAAGATAAACACGTTATAACACCATTAACAAACTTTCATTCAGATAGTATTATAAAGTATTGCCCATACGGTAATGTGCTTATTATAAGCCCTTGGAACTATCCATTTTTACTAACAATAGAACCTCTTGTAGATGCTATTGCTGCAGGTAACACTGTTATTTTAAAACCAAGTGCTTATTCTCCAAATACAAGCAATATTGTTGCTGAAATAATAAAAGAAGCTTTCAATCCAGAATATGTAACCACAGTAACCGGTGGTAGGGAACAAAATAAAGCACTATTATCAATGAATTTTGATTATATATTCTTTACAGGTAGCCAAGAAGTTGGCAAAGAAGTTTTAAGAAAAGCCGCTGAGAATTTAACTCCTGTTTCACTTGAATTAGGTGGAAAGAGTCCTTGCATTGTTGATGAAACAGCAAATATTAACTTAGCCGCGAAAAGAATTGTTTTTGCAAAATTCCTAAACTGCGGACAAACTTGCGTTGCCCCTGATTATATTTATTGCCACGAAAATATAAAAGATAAATTAATAGACGCAATAAAAAAAGAAGTTATTTCCCAATATGGAAAAACACCATTAAATAATGACAATTACGGTAAAATTATTAACGAAAAACACTTTAATAGATTACTCAATTTAATAGAACAAGAAAAAGTAGTAATTGGCGGAAATTCAAACACAGATACTTTAAAAATAGAACCAACAGTAATGAACAACATTACTTGGGCAGATAAAGTAATGCAAGAAGAAATTTTCGGACCAATATTGCCTATATT
Organism: Candidatus Avigastranaerophilus sp.; assembly: GCA_045538205.1. Classification (GTDB taxonomy): domain Bacteria; phylum Cyanobacteriota; class Vampirovibrionia; order Gastranaerophilales; family Gastranaerophilaceae; genus Avigastranaerophilus. The sequence goes on from JAZSQW010000028.1 coordinate 9,789, forward strand.
AACTTACAACAATTTAGATGAAATTATAAATATTATAGAAAGCAAATCTCACCCATTAGCACTCTATATTTTCTCAAGCAATAAAGAAAACATAAAAAAGGTAACTCAAACTTGCAGATATGGTGGCGGTTGCGTAAATGATGCAGTAGTTCACTTAGCAACACCAGAAATGCCTTTTGGTGGTGTTGGCGGAAGCGGAATGGGTTCATATCACGGTAGATTTGGATTTGAAACATTCTCACATAAGAAAAGTATTCTTGATAAAAAAACTTGGTTTGACTTGCCTATGAGATATCAACCTTACAATAAACTATTTGAAAAATTACTTAGATTATTTTTGAAATAAGAAACTACACTTTTTTCAATAATTCATCAGCAAGTGGGTGAGTAAATTTACCTGTTAATTTTTTACTGATTTTATTCAAATTATCTGCAAATAATTCATTTTCAATATCCCAATAGAAATAATCACTAACGAATTTTTCTGCCTTATCTATATCACCAGTTGCCTGAATAAATATAATCTCATCAAGCATATCTTTCGCTGCTTTTTCTGCTTTATCAAAATCAACCGTAATAATTCCTTCTGTATTCATTTCAAATGCGCCGTGTTGATACAAATAATTAAATTCCATTACATCACAAGTTCTATGAGTTTGGCTTAACTTCGGCATTGATTTCAAACCATTATTTACAACAGCTGTAACAATAATTTCTTTTCTTTCTTCAGGAGTATAAAAACCTTCTTCTACAAGTGTGTCAATATTTGCAAAAGAACCCATATCTGCCTTCAACTCTTCAAAGACATCTGTATATTTTCCTAATTCTGCATTCTTATTAGGACCAAGAGAATGCATATTTTCATGCCCGATAATAAACTTATGTATTGCTTCAGAATCGTAATACTTATGTTGTTCAGGATTTAACAAATAATTTAATTTTGTTTTTAATGTTGCATTATCTTTATACATTCTAACTTGACGATGATAAACATTTCTTCTACCACCGCCCATTTTTAAAGACAACTTATCAGAGTTTGGTAAATTTTCAGCAGTAACAACACCTGCACGAATACTTGCAGAATCACCTGATAAATAAACTAAATCTGCATCAACCATTGTTTGCTTAGAATGTTTATTATTAACTGATCGAGCATATAAATCTTGATGAGGTAATTTTTCAGCAATTTTTGGTAAATGTTTCTTTATTCCTAATAATCTATCAGTACCTTCTTTATTAACAATACCAACTCTAACGCCAATAGAATCTTTAGGAATTACCTCAATACCGTGTTCATTTAATCTTTGCATTAACTCTTCATTTTCAGGAACAGTCTTTGTCATATTATCATCATAATTTTCTCTTGTGATAGTAAATTCTAAAGGTGTATTTTGCATATCTGCCCAATATCTATCCGCATAGGCATCTTCAAGAGGATATTTACCTAATAATGCCAAAGCTTGGTGAACTAAAAATTTATTAAATAGCTCATTAGAAGAAACTTGTGCTGCTTTTTCTAATTCTCTTGCAGCTGTTTCAAATTCTTTTTCAAAATACTTAGTATAATCAACAGCTTTTAATTTATCGCCATCACGAACTACTATGCTTCTTTGATTTAAAATATTAGCGACTTCTTCTGTTTCACCATCATCAAGCATTTTATTTAATATATTATGAAATTCTTCAACTTCTAAATCTTCTGGATAGAAACCTCCACCAAGAGTTTCTTCAACGCCTTTTGCAAGTTGAACTTTATTCATTTTATTATCAATACCATTAATACCTTTTTGAGAAGTAAAAATCTGCAAAGCATTTTTAGCATCAATATTACCTTTTTCAGCTTCTTCAATTAAATAATCCCTAAATTCGATATTATGAGGATTGTCTTGTTTTAAAGCAACATCATCCAAAATAACTGCTACTTTAACAAGATGTGCTAATGCTTGTCTATCAGGAAATTGTAAAGCTAAAAATTCAGGGGCATCAACATCAAGCAACTTATAATTCGTATTTACTTCATCTGATGTTCTCATCGCTAATTCTTCAGAACTTAAAGCAATTTCAAATTTTTTATCATTGCCCTTAAAATTAATTTGATTATACACCCCTAAGGTTTGCAAACCACTTAAAGGAACATTATTTTCCTGATTCATAAAATTTGTCTTTTTTTGAATATTTGAAGAAATAAAATAATTATTATTTACAGAATTAATTTTGTTAACTTTCATGCATTTACCCCTCTCTGAAAGTTATAAAAACTGAAAATTTAATTTTTGCCATTTATTTCGTAACAATTTGTTAACAAATTAAGAAATAAAGTCAATCGAAGTTCTTTAGCATCTTTGTATAAGTACTATGAATATAAGCAACATTAATATCTCAAATAGTTTTATTAAATCAATGCCGAAGGTACAACAACTTACTTTTGGCAAATCAAAAGTTGCGACACAAAATAGTGCTGATTCATTTGTCAAAACAATAGATACATCAAGTACAAATGAAGAATTACCAATAAAAGACATTAGAAGATTAACAAATCATAATCACGCAACTAAATTATGGGTATCAGATATTGATGGCACATTAAGAACAATTGGAGAAAATGGACATATTCCGGCAACAGCAGTAAGAGCTTGCTACGATTTAAAAAAAGCAGGCGTAGATATTGCAGTTGCAACAGGAAAATCATACGAAAAAGTTAAAAGTTTAGAAATTCCAGAAACAGTTGGCGCAAAATATATTATTACAGAACACGGTGCAAGAATTCAAAAATTAAATGAAGACGGAACAAAAGAACTTATTAGCAAACCAATTTATTTAGATCTTGCAGATAGCCAACTTGTAATGCAAAAATATGAAGAATATGTTCAAGAAAAGAAAGCAAAGGGTGAAGAAGTTCACGAACATCTCCTTTGCTACTATCACGATGATGAAACAGATAAAGATTTTATATACACAACAACACCTGTTGATAAATTAAGTGCATATGATAGAGATTATGCAACTCAAGTTTCATCGTTTGATGACGTAAAAGATATGCAAATGACAAAAGTATTATTCTACAAAGATGATTCAACTGATTATAAAGATATGGAAGGAATCAGAGATATTTTTGCACCATATCTAAAAGACTCAAATGCAAATATTTTCGTTTCATCAAAATTATTCTGTGAAATTTTAAACAAAAAAGCATCAAAGGGAAATGCAACAGAAACAATTCTTTTAGACATTAATAGAAGAAATAATGCTACTAAAAATTTAACGCTAAAAAATGTTGTAAGTATTGGTGATGCAGATAATGATATTTCAAGCATTACAAAAGTACAAAACGCAGGTGGTATTGGCATTGCAATGGGAAATGGAACTGAAAATTTAAAAAATATTTCCAATTTCCATACTGCAGATATTGTTGATCACGGATATGCAACAGCAGCAAATACTATTATTGCAAACAATAGAAGATTAGCAACAAAAGATTTAATTTCTGTTTTAAGCCAAATTCAAAAATAAATTAACAATAAACCCATTTTGATTGAATGTGCTATCATATAACAAAATGAGAAGTATAATAAAAAAATATTTTTGAACTTAATAAGGACATAGTCGTTTTTATTATAAAGACTGTTTCTGTTTGTAATAAGGATATTAATAAATGAAAAAATTATTATTTACTTTGTTTATTTTACTATGCTTTACATCAACAATTGTAGAAGCAAAACCAACTAATAATGCTCACAGGGGCAGTTACCCGCATCATCACCACAGCAGTAGTTCTTCTTCTAACTATGTAATTAAAACAGACTATATTAGAGATGAACACAACTTTGCAAATTGCGATGAACACTCTGTTATAAAAGAAACAACTGTAAATTATTATTCAAATGGTAATAAAAGAGCATATTCATATTACACGATTTTAAATAACGATGGCACAGTGTTAGAATCTGATTGTACAGATGTTAAACACACAATTTTTGAAGACACACACTACATCATCTATAAAAAAGGAAAATACTACAGAATTATTGATGGTGAAGGAAAAGTTGTTTCAATACGTAATTATACAAAGTTACAAGAACTTATTCCAAACAGATTTTTAGCAAGAATTGATAAAAAATATGGAATAATCGACTTAAAAGAAAACGTTATTGTTCCTTTGAAATACAAGTCATTTGAACAAGTGCAAAAAGACTTATTCCTTACTAATCTAAATGGCTATTATGGATTAATGAATTCTTCTAATCAAATTTTTATAGAAAATGATTACGACAAGATCACACCAATTTATGATACATACGTATTAAAAAGAATGGGCAAATATGGCTTGGCTGATTATAATGCGAACTTAATTTATGAACCAAAATACGATAAAATAAAATCCTTAGGCGAATATATTTTAATAGAAAAAGACAACAAAATAGGTGTTCTAAATAGTAAAGGGAAAGCAATAACAGAAATAAAATACAAAAAAGTAAAATTAGATAGGAATACACTAAAAGGGAAAAACATAAATAATAAGTGGAAAGAAATAGACATAAATATATAAGAGAGGGGAAATATGAACATAACTGAATTTTTAAACCAATTTCCTTGGTTAATAAAAGCACTAAAAACAATACCTTGGAGCCCTATGATAAATATTATTTTATCATTAGTGTTTTTTGTAGTGGCTATAAAATTATCAAAAGCATTTTTGAATAAATTTTTTGACAGATTAAAATTAAAATCAAAAAATATTGATAGTGAAAAGAATCTTGATACACTAAAACTATTAGCTATAAGCACAGCAAATATAATTATTTTTACTTTTGTAACTATAAATATACTAAACATATTAGGTGTAGATGTAAGACCTATCATCACTGCAGCAGGGGTTGTTGGTGTAGCCGTTGGGTTCGGTTCTAAAAAGTTTGTAGAAGACCTTATTTCAGGGCTAACAATTATACTTGAAGGTCAAGTTAGAGTTGGTGATACAATTGAAATTCAAGGCATTACAGGAACTGTTGAAAAAGTTACTTTATGCTTAATAATAATGCGATCTATTGATGGTGCTGTGCATTATATTAGAAACGGAATGATTGATAAAATAACCAACTATAGCAGAGATTATGCTTATGCAGTAATGGATATAACTGTTGCTTACAAAGAAAACATAGCAAAAGTTATGGAAACAATAAAAGAACTTGGCAATAAATTTGTAAAAGAAGAAGGCATAAAAAATAAAGTTCTCGGCGACATAGAAATATGGGGATTAGACTCATTTAACGACAGTTCAATAACCATAAAGTATAGAATAAAAACTCTAACTACTGAGAAATTTACAATAAAAAGAGAATTTAATTTAAGAATCAAAGAAAAATTTGATGAAGTTGGAATTGAAATTCCATTTAATCAATTGGTTATAACTCAACAATAATTAATAAATAAGCAATTTTTATTCTTTACTTGTTTTATACAAAACAAGTAAGGGATAACTATGCAAATACAAATTCCAAGTATTTATAACTATATTCAATCTTTGTCAAAAACAAAGGCTGAGCCATTTGCTGGTAAAAAAGTTCCCACAGGTGTACCTATGGAAATAACTGAACCTTGCCAAATTATTTTAGGAAAAGATTTTTACTTAAATAGTAGAAATTCAAGAATTACAGAAGGATTAGCAACAAAAGACTCTATCACAATAGGAAGTGATAAAAGTTGTAATATTCAAACATCAAAATTTCACGATGGTATTGAAAAAACACACATAACAATTACAAAAGATAACGATAAATTATTTTTAACTGATAACGGAATAACTGGTGAAACACATATTGTTTCAAAAGAAAACATAAAACCATTCTATAAAGGCACAAAAGATATTGACTTAGGCCAAGAAAACGTAGGAGACTGCTACTTATTATCAACAATTAGAGCATTATCACATAGTGATTGGGGCGCAAATGCAATAAAAGAAATGGTAAAAATAGATAAGAATGGAAATTATGTTGTAACATTTATCAATCAAAAACCAATTACAATAACAATTGACGAACTAAATGGCGACAAAGAGAAAAAATCAGTATCAAGCGAATTAGGCGTAAAAGCGATTGAAAGAGCTTATGCGAAATTAGCAAAAGACAATGTTGCAAAAAGCAATATGAACTTCTTAAATGAAGGTGGAGATATGAGTCTTGCCTTAAAGTTAATGACAGGACTTGATAGTGAAAAATATTATACATCTGATAAAAATTTAGAAATTATTTTGAATAATATTAGTCAAAAAGGAACAAATAATTTTGTTTTAACTTGTGGAACTCCAAATGAAGGAAAACACAATGGTTTTGTTGACAAAGAAAAGAAATTCCACCAAGGACACGCATACGCAATAAAATCAATAAATAACAAAGATAAAACTATTGAATTAATAAATCCACATAATACAAAAACATCACAAACTATTTCTTGGAAAGAATTTAAAGAAATTTTCAAATGTATTTTTGTAGCAAATGTTCCAAATTGATTCTTTACATACCAATTTTTTGATTTAATTTTAAAACATCAACGATGTTTAAAATAGAATAAAATTCATCAAACAGTTGAAAATATTGCTTTTCGTTAAGTACAGATTTAAACAAAGAAGCTATATCAAACATATTTTTTCTTGTATCTAAAGAAATATACAAAGAATTTTTATAAAAAGAACATATAATTTTTGAACATCTAAAAGACATTTTCAAATTATTCAATCTATCCATAAAAGATGGAGTAATAAGATAACGAGCTTCTAATTCATCATTTGTATACACATCAAATTTTTTCTCAAACTCAACATCTTCTAACATCGTATGCTTTAATTTCATAGAAGGCGATATATGCAGAAGTGAATTCTTTTTAATTACAGTATGAGATTTAAATTCCTTATTAAATTCAAACGTAATAACAACACCATCAAAAACAGTTGAATATGATGTACCATTCTTTGTGCGAACCTTGATGTAATAATGCGCTTCATCAATAACTACATTAACACCTTTATAAGTACCAATAAATGCATCATCGTGCTCATCTTTATCATGACTTGGGATAACTTGAGCTAAGACATAAGTAGAATCATTATTAATGATATTAGATTTCTGCCAATGAATATCACCAAAACAAGAACACAAATTTTTCATTACGATCCCTGAAATATCTGAATGGAATGTATCTTGAAAAATACATAAAAAGATAATAGGAACTAAATATATAAGCCCAAAATAAAAAATTTCAAAACGGAAAATAGATTTAAAGAAAAAGATATAAACCAAATAAATAATAAAAGAAACAAGAATAGTCATTATGCTTAAATACAACAAATATTTTTTTCTATCTTTTTCAAAAGGAGCAATCACAGGAAGAACCTCTTTATAAAGGTTCTTCGAGAAGTCTATTCTTCTTCTTAAATATTCTTTATCGTTTTTCATATAAATTTAACTATTTTAAATAATCTGCAGCATTAACGTCTTTACGATCAGTATCATTAGCTTGGAAAAATTCTTGTTGTTCAATACCACACATTACAGCAACCATAGAACTTGGGAAAATTTCAACAGCATTATTCAATTCTAAAACAGCAGAATTATAAAATCTTCTTGCAGCAGAAATGTGTTCTTCAACTTCATTATAAGTTTGCATAGCAGTAACCATAGTAGAATCAGATTTCAATTGTGGATAATTTTCAACAGAAACCATCAATTGTCCCATTTTAGATGAAATTTCATTATCTAAAGCTAATTTCTCTTTAATATTACCTTTTTTAGACGACAATTCCACAGCTTTAGCTCTTAATGCAGTAAGCTCAGTCATCAAAGTTTTTTCGTGTTCCATAAATTTATTGGCAATAGTTAAAATATTAGGAATTAATGAATATCTTTTTTTCAACTGCACATCAATACTTGAAAAAGCCTCAGCTACTTTATTCTTTTTTTGTATAAGACCAACATAAATTCCATATAAACCAAATAGACAAGCTAAAATAATAACTATAACAATTGAAGTCATTGACAAAATATACCTCTCTTTCTCAAAGGACTCACTAATATACAGACTTTAAAATTAAATATTATATTTTCTTTTCCTCGTGTAAAAATAACACTTTACTATAAAATTGAAATACCACATTTTTTCATTTATTAAACAAAAATATTACAAAATTGAATTAAATGAACTTATTTAATATAATTTAGTTATATTGAATGAGGAGAAAATATGAAAAAAACTATTATTATAACAACAATTATAGCTTTATTAGGAGTTTGTGCTTTTTTATTATTCAATAACAATACAAAAAATGAGCCAACTATCAATCCACTATCAACAGAAATAAACACAAACACAGTAGAGACACAAACTGCAAATACAGAGCCAATTCCATTAAAAGAAATAAAACGTGATACTTGGTGTGTAACATTTCAATTAGTATGGAATGATTTAATGGATACATTATTAGACGGTAAACCCGTTAAATTTATTGGCGGAAATCCACCACTTGCAGACAAATTAAATAAAAAACTTTATACAAAAGAAATATTAAATGAAAAATCATACTATACAAAACACGGTGAAATTTCACCATCTTTAAAAGAAGAAATAGAAACAGATATATACAAAAAGTTTAAAGAAACAAGCGATATTTTACATTTAGTAGATTGGAAATCACAAGGTTACTTATTCTATTCTATGTTACTAAAAAATTTCAATTTTGAAGTACCTTTTGATATTCTACCAGCAAAAACTTTCAATGGTTCAAGTGAAACATACAAATTCTTTGGTACAAAAGAAGATACAAAAAAAGAAATTAGAAATAACGTTGCCGTATTATTTTACGATAACGACAAAAATTTTGCTGTTCAATTAAAAACAAAAGAAAATGAAGATGTACTTCTTTATAGAACAGATAAAGAAGGTGATTTTGAAACCATTTTTGAAGAAATTACTAAAAAATCATTTATAAATAACTTAAGAAAAACTGACTTCTTATCAATTCCTAATATAAAAGTTGATGAGTTGATTTCTTTTGATGAACTTACAAATAAGCAAATTGAAGGAACAGATTATCTAATTTCACAAGCTCTTCAAACAATAAAATTCAACATCGATAATAAAGGTGGAAAGCTTAAAAGTGAAGCCATGATGGCAGTTAAAATGACAATGGCCCGACCAGAAGAAACAGAAGAAAGATATTTTCACTTTGATAAACCTTTTTATCTATTCTTAAAAGAAGCAGATAAAGATAAACCTTATTACGCTATGTATGTAAAAGATACAAAATATTTACAAAAGGGTGAATAATTGAAAAAATTTATTTTAGGATTAATTATATTTCTATCATTAAATGTTGTAGCCTTAGCCTATAATCACGGTTATAATATGAATGTTCCATTGGAAGGTACATCTATAGCAACAGATGCAATGCAGTTTGATATTGTTAATGACATTTATAAAAAACTAAGCAAGAAATATCCACTTTGTTACGAATATAGCATTGACGATACACAAATTGTACATTTTCCATATGATGTAAAAAAGAAAAAAGATAGATATGTTGCAGGGTATTGGAAAGAATTATGGACAGCAAATGCTTGCGACACAAAAGTGCAAATACCAATAACTTTTTACATAACAAAAAAGAAAACTATTTATAAATTTGATATATTTTAATCAATCTTTTTAAATAAAGTTGTAGTATATGCGCCAATTTTAATAGAATGACCATAAGAGCCATCTGATTCAAATACACGATTTTCGTTCGTATACTTACCAGAACCGCCATATTTTTCTGCATTAGTATTCAAAACTTCAACCCATTTTCCAGGTGGGAATGTAATATAATACTCAGCGGCAACTTCACTTGGATAACTTGCCCCTAAGAAATTAGTGATTGAATAAATTTGATTATCAGACTTATCATCTTTTGCTAAAGTTGCAATTAAATGAGAAGGTTTATGTTTAACTGTATATTTAGGATCAATATCACCAGTAGATAACGCAGGATTTTCATCCATCAACAAGTTCAAATCTCTTGTCAAATTACGATACTGATTCATCATTGCTTTAGCTTCTTTAGTATAAGGAATATTACCTAAAGTTGATTCATTTAAAGCAGCTTCTGCAGGTTGATAACCTTTTTCATAATATAAATAATCTTCATGTTTGATTGAATCAAACTGTCTAAAGAATCTAAATGGTGTTAAATCTGCACGTTCATCACCTTGGAATATCATTTTAGGACCAGGAATAGAGTATGTTCTTGCTAAAGCCATTTTATTTTTTGCAAAACTCAAATCATAAACAGCTTTTAATCTATCATAAGTGATACCGCTTTCACGTTTTACACCCATTGGTTCTAAAACCTCACGATAGAAGGCTTCTGCGTAATGATTTTTAAATCTTGGCGCAACTGATTTTGGATTATATTTTTCTAATTCCCCAGTTTGTAGCTTCAAAGCTAATTTTTCAGCAACCAATTGAGCTTTCTGAGCAGCAACAGTTTGCTGTGCTTGTCTAACGTCTTGTCTCTTATGCTTAGCTAAATTTTCAGCACGTGTAAAATCTTCTTCAGTTAAATATACATTTTGGACTAAATTTAAAGAAGGAACCATCAACTTTGAAAGTAAACGAGTACCATCATAATTACCAATTTCATCATGGCTCATTACGTATTTAACTCTACCATCAGATTTAGTACAAACTTCTTCAATTTCATCTAAATTAACAGCACCATATAAAGCATCTTTTAATTCATGATAGTATTTGAAATCCCATTCGCTATCATAACCTATTCTTGATAAATTACCTTTGCCTTTTTGAATATTATCAATCACATCACAATGCGCTTCTTCTGGTTTTCCTGCACATATTTCATCGTTTGATAAAGGAGCTGTAATACGCATATCGTGTAATTCATTAGGATTTCCCCAATAATTACCCTTTCCATCAACAGATACTCTATCACGTGCATCTTCAGCAATCAAAAAAGCATCTGGATGATGATAATTAAGCTCTGTAGCAATTTGTTTCATTGTTGAATCAGAATTCATATATTTAGTCATATCAAGTCTTAATCCATCACAATGATAATTTTCAATCCAATTTAATGCGCAATTTACCATATAATCACGAACAAATTTTGAATTTTCTTTTTCAAAATTAAATTGCATACCAAAGTCATTTGGACCATCTGTATATGGACCTGTACGATGCAATGCAGCACCATCAGGACCTAAATGATTAGGGACCATATCCATAATTACATTCAAACCAAGAGAATGAGCATAATCAATTAAAGATTTTAAGCCATCTGGTCCACCTAAATGCTCTGCAACAGCTAATTTATCAACACCATCATAGCCCCAATTAAATGAAAATGTATTTTCAACAGGCATAATTTCGATTGCATTAAAACCCAACTTAGGTAATGTTTGCAAAGCCTTTTTAGCACCTTCAAAATCACCTTCTTTTGTTAATGTTGCAGTATTAAATTCATAAATACGAGCATTACTTAATTTATTTAAAGAATTAGCATCATTTGCCAAACGAGACATTCTTCTTTTATCAGATTTAAACCATTCTGAATCATTCCATTTATATAAAGAATGGTCATAAACAGTTGACTGACCTAAAATCACTTCTTGTTTAAAGGAGTATGGATCTTTAACAGTATCAACAGAACCATCTGCCTTATATATTGTGTAAGTATACTTATCTCCGTGTGAAACTAAATCAGAAGACAAAGGAGTTTCTGTAGCAAAAACACCTTCACCTAAATTTTTTAATTCATAAGAATTAATTTCATCTTGATCTTTTTTTTGAACATTAACTTCTACTTTTTTAACATCAGGAAAAGTTAATAATTTAAACGAAACATCTTTTGTTTGAGGATCGACAACAGCGCCCCAGCTTTTATGCTCAGACGCTTTTCGTCCAAAAGAAATAGGTTTATAACAAACATTTGATAACTCATTAATTTGCTTGTAAGAATTATCATTTTTTGTATTATTTACTTTATTACTTTTGGCTTGAACATTTGAAATCTTATTCAAATCAACTTTGTTAATCTTCAAAACACAAGACCCCTAACATATGTTACTTATATATTATAAGGAAAAAAAATAAAAAAAAGTGTTAAAAAATAACACTTTTTTCGTAAAAATTTACATTAATCTACTATGGTAAAATTCTCAAAAAGTTAATAAATTTGAGAGAAAACATCAATTAATTTTACCAACTTGATTTCTACCATTCTCTTTAGCTGCATACAAGCATTGATCCGAATATTCAATTAATTCAGAAGGCGTTGAACCATTTAACGGATAAGTAGAAACGCCTAAGCTGATAGTAACATTAACTGTTAATTCAGGAGAAAGCTCAAATTTTCTATTTGCAACAGTATCACAAACTTTTTGAGCAACTTTAACTGCTTCTTCATTTGGCGTGTTTATCAAAATAATTGCCATTTCTTCACCACCATAACGGCACACAATATCTTGTGAACGAACACAAGATTTTAATGTCTTAGCAACTTCTTTTAATACTGCATCACCAGCTTGGTGACCATAATTATCATTAAACTTTTTAAAGAAATCTATATCTATTAAAATCAAAGAAAATGGTTGTTTATTTTTTTGATACAAATCAATATTTAACTTCATTTGTTCTTGGAAAAATCTATGATTATATAATTCTGTCAAACCATCTGTAGTTGCCAACTTATAAGTATGTTCAAAATCACGAGATTTTAACAAATACCTAACTATGAATGAAGCAATAAAAATAACAATAGATAAAACAAATGGAACAATAACTTCAACCCATAAATTGTATTTTTCCATCACATAAACTGAAAAATATGAAAATGCAAAAAGTAAAGTTAAAAAAGAAATTACAGAAACAGAAACTGATTTTATTTTTAATGCTGTATAAATAGCTAATAATGATAATAAAAGAATAATTAAATAATTATAAAAAGGTGGTGCAATCTTTATCAAATCATTTTCAAGAAGATTATTCAACAATGTTGCTTGTATTTCAACACCAGGCATACTTCTACTTGTAGGTACAGTTTTTATATCAGACAATGAATATACACTTGTACCAATATAAACAAATTTATCTTTAAAATAATCAGAAGACAAAACAGGTTTTATACCCATTTTTTCAGCCTTCATTGATTTTATAACCTCCCAAAAAGATACGTGGTCAAAATTTTCTTCATCATCAATAAAAGATTTTCCATACCAATTTAAAACGAACTGAGCTTTATTATCTAATGGGAACTTCTGATTATTAAAAATCAAATTATTATTCTTATCAATAATCAATTTATCAGTATTTAAATTATCAACATAATTGAAATAATCTAAAGCAACTTTTAAAGTCAAATAAGGATAAGAATTAACAGTTGTTGGATTGAAATCTTTATCATATACAGGGTAATTCACAATAGCAGGGATTTTTCTTGTAACACCATCTTCATCTTTGTAAATATTAACTTGTGCAATATTCTTTGTAACATCGAAAATTTCTTTAACTATCATTCTGCAATTAGGGAAATAGAATGGTTTTAAATTTTTAGAACTATTTTCTATTTCATAATGAATTGCTGTTGGTATAGTTGGTGGTTGTCTTAATTCAAAAGAATAATCATCAAAGTTAATTGCAACATAAGCATTTTGATTTCTTTTTAATGTTTCAATTAATTTAGAATCACTATTAGGAATTCTATTTAAAGATTTTATAAACAATAAATCTAAAATTATAGCCTTAGGATTGTCTTCGGCAACAAAATCAATAACATCAGCATATACACTTCTTGGAATAGGCCAATCACCATATTCATCTATTAAATATTCATAAGAAGGATCATCAACAGTAATAATTACAATATCTTGTCTAACTTCTCTTTTCTTTGCAATAATATTTTGTCTAAAATCAAAACTTCTATTTTCAATCGTTTGTAACAAGTCTTTAGTTTCTTCTTGAGGAAGAACGAAAAACAAAACAGAAAATAATAAAATCAAAAAGAAAAAAGACAAAATATTAAATCTGTATTTATATAAAAGTTCAAAAATTTTTACCATATAATCTCCAACAAAGTTAATAATTTAATTATTAAACATTTGCGGATTTTTTTCAACAATATCAATATTTTTAACAAAAAAATCAGTTAATTCAGAAATCTCATCAGGATTAATCAAAAATTTTAATAAGCACTGTTCGTTTAAATTCATTAGAAATACCTTAAAACTACAATTTTATTATAACAATTTGGCAAAAAAATAAATCAACTTAAAGTATGACTAAACAAAGATTTTACCTCAATTATATATATGAAAATTCTAATTTATAAAAAAAAATAATAGCCATACTCAATAAACAATTTTGGTAATGAATAAACACGGCAAAA
>JAZSQW010000059.1:0-3786 GCA_045538205.1 Candidatus Avigastranaerophilus sp.
CCGACTTGTACCTAAAGGAACACCTGTGCTTGATTGTAACGCAACACATATGGGTAAAAATTTAAGAATGAATTCAGAAACCGTTTTATTACCAGGTAAATGCAGTGTTGATAGTATTGATAATGAATTAGATGTTATTGAAATGACATATAAAATGGGTTAATATTTCTTTATATCATGCTTAAAATTAGCAAAAAAATTGAAATTCATGTATTATAACAAGTGTAGGGAAGTAAAAGAGGTTTTTCATGAAAGTTAATAAAGCCGAAAACAATGGTTATACTAAAAAACCATCTAAATTAAAAAATTTAGTTAATGGCGCGATAGTTGATATAAAATTATCTGTTCCTGTTATAAGTCAACACGCAACTGGTGATTATTTTTCTAAGCAAAAAGAAATAGCAGAAAATTTAGCAGGCGTACAAGACGGTAAAGAAGCCGGTGTTATAAAAAATATAGGCAAAGGTGCTGTTAAGCAAGTTGTGTACACAATACCTGTTGTTGGTACATATAAACTTGGACAAGCTAAAGCTAACCATGAAACATTAAAAGGTGTTATTGATGCCGAAAAAAATAACACAAAATTTTCACCAAAAAAACACGGATTAATTAGAACATATTTAAAAGGATTGGACGAAAAAGCTAAGTTATGTATTCCTGTTTATAGTATGTATTACAAAGGCAAGATGGCTAACGAAGCTGAAAATATGTTGAAAGATTCAGAAACAATTAATAGTAAAAAAGAGACCGAATAAGGTCTCTTTTTTTATTTAGATTTTGTTTGATTAGTAATTCATTTTTCCTTCTTTTAAAAGCCTGTCGGCACAAGTGTCACCAGGTGTACCGCTACTTTTTTTAGGATCACAACCATCTTTATAATAAGATTCGTTTAATGTAAAATCTCCTGTAAGCTCGTTAAAACGATATGCATTACCTGTGATTTTTGGTTTATCGCCTTTTGCTATATATCTTACAATATGTATATCACGTCCGATAGTATTTGGTCCTTTTGCTCCATTCACATCAATAACTAATTCTGCAGCATATTTCTCTCCAAAAGAACCTAAAACTGCAACGATTGAACCATCTTGCAAAATAAGAGCATCAGATGCGCTAAGTGCAGATTGTAAAGCACAAGCATTAGCAAAATTACCACCCGCTAAATTTTTAATCATTGGATTTGTTGTTTCCATTCCAAAACAAGGTTGTACATCAATAATTTTTACGTATGGTTTTATATAATTATCTAAAAACTCTTGAGTTTTTGCTTTTGAACCTTCTAAAGATTGAAAATTAAATCCAGAAGGAAAAGTTCCAAGTGCAATTGACATATTCATAGCTTGGTTAAGCGTACTATATGTCTTTCTAAATTGAGAGTACAATTTTGCTTTTTCTTGGTTTTGCATAACTATTGGATTTGTTATTGCCGCAATAATTCCTATGATTACCAATGTAATAAGCACTTCGGCTAATGTAAAAGCTTTTTTCATTAATTTATCCTCTTTATACATTTCGTTATAAATCTTTATTGACAAAAATCTTATTCTACCAATTAACACAATGTAATTATTAGCTAATAATTCATTTTTCCTTCTCTTAAAAGTCTATCTGCACAAGCATCGCCAGAAACAGTACCACCGCTTCCACTTTTTTGGGGATTGCAGTTATTGGAATAGTATGATTCATCGAATTCACCATTACCATTGTGTGCACATCCTGTGATTATAGGTTTCGCCATTTTCCCCCAATATCTAAATACATTTATATCTCGTCCCATAGTGTTTGGTCCTTTTGAAGCATTTACATCAACTATTATTTGTACAAAGTTTTCAAATCCCTGCCCAACAACTGCAATGGCTGTACCATCTGAAAGAATCAGAGCATCTGAGATATTTGCTGAACTTTGTAATTGACAGGCAGTCGCAAATACGTTACCGGTTAAATCTTTATATGGAGTATCTGATTCGCCAATTCCTAAACATGATTTTACACCTATAACATTAACATATGGTCTAATATATGTATCAAGAAATTGTTGAGCATTTGTTTTATTTCCATCTAATGCATAAAAATCAACTCCTGTAGGAGCATTTCCAAGTGCAAATGACATATTCATTGCTTGATTAAGAGTGCTATATGTTTTCATAAATTTTGAATACAATTCTCTTTTTTGATGATTATTGTGCACAATCGGAATTGTTATTGCAGCAATGATACCTATAATAATCAATGTAATAAGCACTTCGGCTAATGTAAAGCCTTTTTTCTTCATATACTCCTCACATTATTTATTTAAATTGATAAATGGAATTGAGTTACCCATCATATATTGTGGCATTTTTCCATCCCATTTTTGTACAGCTTCATACTCAACTAATGCTTTATTTTTTGCTAAAGCATTTGCTCTGATAGACATTGATTTTGCTTCAGCTTCAGCTGAAATAACTTTTTGTTTAGCTTCTTCTTGAATTTGAACTGTTTTGTTTTTAGCTTTTAATGCTTCTTGCTCAGCTGTTACTTTACTTTCAATTGCTTTTTCAAAAACACTTGAATAGTTAATATTTACAATTTGGAAGCCTGTAACGTTAATATAATTATCTTTTACTTGCATAACTAATTTTTCAAAAATGTCATTTGTAGCCACTTCTCTATTTGCAACTAAATCTTGAGCATTCCATTTACCGATTACATCTTTTATAACACCTTCAGCAACAGGTACTAAAATTTTATTTCTATAATCAACACCAACTTCTTGATACATTTTGTAAGCCATTTCTGGTACTAAGTTATAGTTTATAACGTATGAAATTCTTGCTTGTTGAATATCTTTTGTATAAACAGCTGTTTCAATGTTATCTTTTTGTGTTCTAACATCCATTGTTTTCATTTTTGAAATGAATGGTGTTATAAGGTGAATACCTTCAGAAAAACTTTCAGGTGAAACTTTACCTAAAGTAACTTTTACGCCTCTTTCACCAGGACCAACCATTGCAAATGGGTTAGCAATAATAATAAATGTTGCTAATAAAAGTAAAACGCCTGCACCAGTTATAATTGCATTTTTTTGTTTATCAGTAAAAGTATACATTTTAAACTCCTCTTTCTTTTTTCTTGTCATATAAAAATCCTATTAATTTAAGCCTAATAGTGATAATGCTACATAAAAAGCTATTACTAAAAGTAAAAAGATGCTAAAACCTTTAAGAATTTGTTTTCCGTAAGCTGTATATATATTCTTACCGGTTATAGCACTTAAAAGTAATATAACTACATTTATCACTATTATTATTGCTAATAAAATCATTAAAACTCTAATTGCCATAAGAACCCTCCTATGGCAATTATATATGTATATTTTTTGCGTGGCTATATGTTAAAAGAAATTTACAGGTTTGATATAAAATTAGCAGGAGCAGTATAGTCTGTTTTTTTATCAATTAATTTGTCTGCTGAAAGTGTATAATATTTTTCAAACTCTACGTAATCATTTAATGGATAAAACTGCATATTTTCTGCATAATGTTTTATTTCGTTATTACCATATTCTGATAAATTATTCAAAATTCTTTCACCGGTTTGAGTATCAATAACAATTTTAGGATTTTCATATTCAAATATTTCTTTTGTAGTTGTCTCACCTGTTTCTATGTCAATTACAACTCCTTTTGAGCATGATATAAGTTCGCCATTCTCAAAGCTATATTGTGCACCGATTACAATTTCTTCATTAAAATCATCAACTAAATAATCTTCTACATATGAATGTAGTTCACCATTAAGAAAGGT
>JAZSQW010000124.1:0-4358 GCA_045538205.1 Candidatus Avigastranaerophilus sp.
GTCTTTATTATTCATATAATAAGTTGGCTAAGTTATATAAAAAGGAAAATCCTGATAAGTCATATGAATGCTTGTTAAATGCACTTGCTGCCGCTAAAAAGTTTGATGATTTGACTTATGCAATTTCGATTTATATTGAAATTGGTAATTATTATATCAATAAAGGTGATTTTAAAAAAGCATTAAAATCATATATTTTAGCGAAAACATTAACTCCTTTGCACTCTGAAGAAAACTTAAATGAAAATATTATTTCTAAAATAAACAAAGTTAAATCTTTAGTTGGTGAAAAAATGTTTTCTCAATTACTTGATGAAATAAAGAAAAAAAGATAATGATTGAACAATTTGAAAAAATAGGTATATCTTTTGATGATGATTATAAAAAATTAATTGATGATTATGTAGATTTTTTTAATCAATATAATCAAAACGTTAATTTGATTAGTTCTAACGATATGGCTGTTTTTTGGGAAAAACATTTGTTCGATAGTTTGGCATTAAATCTTTTTTTTACAAAATATAGTATAAAAAAAGATATAAAATTATTAGATATTGGTACTGGTGGTGGGTTTCCTTCTGTGCCATTGGCTTTGACTTTTAGTGATATGAAAGTTTTTGCGCTTGATTCAATAAATAAAAAAATTGCTTTTATAAATCAAGTAAAAGAAAAGTTTGAGTTAGATAATTTGCAAACAATTTGTTCTCGTGTTGAAGATTTGCCACAAAAATATCGTAATAGCTTTGATATAGTTACTTCTCGCGCAATGGCAGAATTAAGAATTATTTTAGAATGTGCTATTCCTTATGTTAAAAAAGGTGGTTATTTTGTAGCATATAAATCTATAAAGGCAGATGAAGAAATTAAAAATGCACAAAATGCTCTAAAAAAATTAAATGCTAAAATTATTGATGTTATTGAATATGAGCTTCCTATACAAGAAAAGAATAAACGAGTATTTATTGTTGTAAAAAAAGAAAAAGATACTGATAGTATTTATCCAAGAAAAAATGGTTTGATGAAGAAAAAACCGCTTTAATCTTTTTTGAATTTTTTGTTTAGTCGATTTTCAGCTTCTTCTCTTAATTTTTCTTGAATGGCTAATTTTTCATCCATCTCTTCTTGTAATCTTTCGGTTGGAGTTAAGTTTGCAATTCTTTCAGCTTCAAGTCTTTTTTCTTCTTCTATTGCATCAGCTTTTTTCTTTAAACGTGCATATACCCTTGAATTGATTTCTCCACCAATTAAGATTATTAAAGATGTATAATATAGCCAAACCATTAAAATAGCGAAGGCTCCGATTGTTCCATAAACTCTGTTATAAGTGTTTAGGTTGCTTAAATATAATGAGAAACACCAAGAACCTATCATCCAGAAAAAGCTAAAGAAGAAAGTTCCAGGAAGAACACTTCTCATTTTCATTTTTTCATTACCTTCAAGTGCTGGTAAAATATAATAATTGCCGAAGGCACAAAAAGCTAACGCAAAGTATGAAATTGGCCATCTTATCATTGATATAAAATCAATAGAAATATCAGATAGATTTGTGTAAGCAATTAGAAAATCAAGAATGATTTTTCCTAAAACGATTAAATTTACAACTAAAAATAATGCTAATGAGTTCATAAAAACCATTAAAATGGCAAGAACTCTTGTATAAATAAAGTTTCTTGTTTCTTCAATAGCATAAGCTCGATTTAAGCCTTTTATTACGGCAACAATGGCATTTGCACTTAAAGCTATTGTAATAATTAAACATAAAATAGCAATTAATGTTCCTTGCTCAAAAATCATTGCTTCGTTTAATGTGTTTAAAATTAAGTTAGCAACGTCTTTTGGCGCGATATTTGTGAAGAAGGTTATAATTGGAGTGATTAATGTTTTCTTACCCATCCACGCAAATAAAGAAGTTAAGAATAATAGGAAAGGAACTAAACCTAAAATAAACCAAAATGCCATTTCTGCGGCAACACCATAAAAGTCCTGCTCGATAATTTTGGTTACTAAGGATTCTACATATCTTCTTACTTTATTGTACATTGAATTGCTTCCAATAATTTATCATACGCAATATTTATAGGTTTGTTAATTGTACAACCAGCAGCAAAAGTATGACCACCACCATCAAATATTTTTACAATTGGTGTTAGGTCTATTGTTTTACTTCTTAGGCTTACTTTTGTATTCCCTTCTGAATTTTCTTTTAACAATGCAGAAATTTCAACACATTGAGCTGTTCTTATTGTTTCTACAATGCCTTCTGTAAAGTCGTCTGTTGCATTGAATTTTGTCATATCTTCTTTTGTTATTTTTGCCAGAGCAATTTGTCCATTATTGTGATAAATTGCATTGTTAACAATATGAGCTTGGAATTGTACCATATTTAGTGGTTTTGATTCATAGCAGGCTCTGTATTCTTTAATTGGAGTAACTCCTATTTCAACTAATTCCGCTGCTAATCTGAATACTTCAGGGGTTGTTGTTTCATATTTAAAACAGCCTGTGTCTGTCATTAATGATGTGTAAATGCATTTTGCTATATCAAGAGTTAATTCTGCACCCCATTCTTTAAATATTTTATAAAGTATAATGCCAACACAAGCAGCATCTCCATCAATAATATTGATATCAGCATAGCCAATATTTGTTTTGTGGTGGTCTATATTAACTTTGCATTTTGCATTTTCAAAAAGTTTTAGCCCATATGTCATTCTGTCTTTAGCTGCAACATCAACTGCAATTGCTAAATCAAAAACTTTATTGTTATCAATATTTTTTGCATCTACAAAATTATTGTAACTTGGCAAATATGAATAAGTTTTTGGTAAATATCCAACATATGCTGAAGTGACTTTTTTGTTAAAAAGTTTTTCTATCATCAAGCTTAGTGCTAAATTAGAGCCTAAAGTATCGCCGTCTGCATTAACGTGTGAAAAAATAATTATACTTTCAGCCTTTTCTATTTGTTCTTTTAAATTATATAAAACATCTCTCATACTTTAATTCCTTATAAGAATTATACAATAAAAAGCGATTATGGTTGAATTAAAACTTTTATTGCTTTACCTTCTGATTGTATTTTTAGGGCTGTTTCTGTTTCAGATAAAGGCATTGTTGTTGTTATTAAATCTTTAACATTTATTTTGTTTTCGCTAATTAATTTTAATGCTTGTCTAAAGTATTTTGGAGTGTGATGAAAAATACTTATAACTTTGATTTGATCGTAATGAAGTCTTTTTGTGTCTATTGAAATTTTTGTGCCTGATTTGCAACCGCCAAACAGGTGTATAGTGCCACCACGTCTTGTATATTTAAACATATCTTCCCAAATTTCAGGTAAACCAACACATTCAATAGCTACATCTAAACCTTTTTTGTCGTCTGAAAAATTTTGGAAGATTTTTTGTGGGTTTTTGTATCTTGATAAATCAACAACTTCATCAGCGTTGCCAAAAGTTTTTGCCATTTTTAGTTTTAAAGGATTTCTGCCTGCTGCAATAACTCTTGCACCTTTCATTTTTGCCATTTTTACAAAAAGAAGACCAATTGGACCTAAACCAATTACCCCCACGCTTTGTCCTGCTTTTATTTCTGTTTTATCAATGCCGTGTAAAACATTTGCTAAAGGTTCAGCGAAAGCTGCTTCTTCAAATGATACATCATCTGATAATTTTAATAAGTTTCTTTTAACTATTGCCTTTGGAATATTTATATATTCAGCATAAGCTCCATTTAAAAATTCAAGGTTTTCGCATAAGTTGTAATCACCTTTTTTACAGAAAAAACATTCCCCACAAGGCGCACTATTAGCAGCTACAACTCTATCGCCTATATTAAAACCAACAACGTTTTTCCCGATTTTTGTAATTACTCCAGAAAATTCGTGTCCAAAGCCTGAAGGCACTTTTTTAATTAATAATGGATGACCTCTTCTATATGTTTTTACATCTGTTCCGCAGGTTAAAGTTGCCATTATTTTAACTTGAACTTCATCATCTTTTGGTTCTTTAATCTCGACTTGTTCGTATTTAATGTTTTCAGGTTCATAAAATTGTATGGCATTCATTTTCATAGTTTTATGTACGCTTTCATTATTTTATTAGAAACGGTATCATCAATCGCTTTATTTAATTCTTTTAATTCATATTCTTTAGATAGACCATCTACTTTTACTAATTTATTTTCAATTAGCTTCATAGAATCTTCTAAATCCATAGGAGATGGTGAGTAACTTCCCATAATTGTTAATTCTTTAAAATAAATATCGTTATTAGTAAAGTTATCTTCTGTTTTTATACTTGAAAAAACGAGTATAGTTCCACCTAATCTTATTGCTTTTTTTGCTATATTTAGAGCTT
>JAZSQW010000186.1:0-5444 GCA_045538205.1 Candidatus Avigastranaerophilus sp.
TCCGTCAGGTTTGCGCCTTTTCAAGTTTCGTTTCACTCACTCTACGCAAAATCCTCCGAACTCATATCAAAACTTCGTTTTGAGGAGTTCTCGTCATCTACAAATAAAATTAAAGAGATACCATTTAGGTATCTCTTTAATTTTGCACTTGGAGAGACTCGAACTCTCGACCAATTGATTAAGAGTCAACTGCTCTACCAACTGAGCTACAAGTGCGTTTGCATATTCAATTATAAATCAAAAAAAATATTTATCAAAAAAAAATATAAACTTTTTTAAACAAGTAGCAAATTTAATTTTGTTCAGACTTTAAACTCCTACAACATGGATTAATACAATATTTATAGATAAACAATATATATTTTTTTAATTTTTCTACACTAAAAATCGTAGTTTTATTGCCTAAATATGTGTTTTAACTTATAATTTTTGTATCGTGGAATAAGTATGTCAGAGATTTAATAATTTAAGTGAGGTAAAAATGAATACAAAAAAATTCTTTGCAACAATTCTTTTTAGTATAGCATTGTTGTTTAGCAATTTTTCTTCTGCCTTAGCAGTGGAATACACAGATATTCCTGATGATTATTGGGCAGCTGAAGAAATTGAAGACGTAGTTACAAAAAATATTATTCCTATTTTTGGGGATAATACATACAGACCATTAGAAAGAGTTACAAGGGTTGATTGGACTGGTATGTTATTAAGAGCTTTAGGTTTAAGCCAAGCTCCTATTACAGCTCAACCATTCTATTCAGACGTAACAAAAGATACATATGGTTATGAAAATATCGCAAGAGCTGAACAATTTGGTTTGATTTACGGTTATACAGATGGTGAATTTAAACCTCAAAGATTTATTACAAAAGTTGAAACAGCTTCTATTATGAGCCATATTACAAAAGATACAGAAGTTGATGCTAATGCTATTAGACAATTTGCTGATTATCAAGAAGTTCCTCAATGGGGTGTTTTACCATTCTCTAAAGCTATTAAATATGGTTTATATGTTAACCACCCATTAGAAACAGAATTAAATCCTAATAGAGATTTAAACAGAGCTGAAGCTGCTGTTTTATTAGCAAGATTAATGAGAGTTTTAAACTTAGTTGAAGATGATAAGAAAACTGCTGAAGAAGAAGTTCCAGTAGCAGAAGAACCAAAAGAATACGTTCTTTCTATTGAACACTTAGACAACCACGGTGTTGCTGTTGTTGACCGTGTTTCAATGACTAACTTAAGAAGAATCATCTTAGCTAAAAACGTATTTAAAGTTTCATTCGTTGAACCATTCAATTCAACAAAACACCAAATTGGTGATATTATTCCTTTCTACTTCAAGAAAGACGTTGTAACAAAAGAAGGTACATTAATTATTCCTGCTAACACAAAATTGTATGCAACTATTGAAGAATTAAGAGATAAAAGATGGATTAATAAAAACACAGAAGTTTATTTACACTTCAAGAAAATGGTATTCCCTAACGGAAATGAATATCCATTTATCGCAAGAGTTCTTAATAACCAAGAAGGTGTGTTAAGCGAAAATAAATGGTTAAAACCACTTGAATACACATTAGCTGGTGCAGCTATTGGTGGTACAGCTATTGGTCTTCCAATTGGTGAAGCTAACGATAGATCTGGCGATGGTATGGCTATTGGTTTCCCAACTGGTGCTGGTGTAGGTTTACTTGCTGGTTTCTTAACACCTGGTGTTAACTTCAAAGCAAGAGCTAACGAAGATGTATTAGTTGAATTAAAAGTAGATTGCAGCTTATATAACGATTACGTTCAACAAGTTCAATCTTACACAACTACAACAACTACTACAAAATAGTTAGTAAAAAATAATTCAAAAAACCCTCGATTTAGTCGAGGGTTTTTTATTGTAAAAGTATCAATTTACATCTATAATATATATTATGAAAAATTTAGAATTATTATTAAAAGATTTAACTAATAAAGACGAAAAGAAAGCTCAAGAAGTGGCTGATTACCTTATAAATTCAGCTGATGTAGAGTTATTTAAAATGCTTGTGGCAAAGTCTGATTTTCTTTTCGATTTTGTAAAAAAGAATATTATTAAAAGATTAAACAATGCAATTAATCAGCAAAATTTTAAAAATATTTTCAAATTTTTTGAAGAATATTCTACTGATTATGATGAATTTTTTGCAGATGTTTTAGCTAAAAATGCTGATGAAGATTTAACAGATGAAATAATTGAATTGTTGGAAAAAGGCTCTGTTGCTCAAAAAACATATGCGGCAAAGTATTTTTCTTATATTCCTGATACAGTTGCCATCGATTTATTAAGCAAATATGCATTTAGCGATGATGATGCGTTAAGTTATAATTGTGCTGAAGCTTTAGGACAAATGCACGATGAAACATCTTTTAAAATTGCATTAGGTTCATTAAATACAGATGATGATTTTGAAAAATTAAAAGCAATAAAGTTTTTTGTTGCTTATGGAAAAGATTATCCTTTAAAAGAAATTTTTAATGCTATGAATACTTCTAAAATGCCAGAGAATGTTGCTGGTCAAATTCCTTATATGGTTGATTTTATAGAATTATTCAAATCAGAATTCCGTAATGAAGCTTTTGACGTTTTAGATAATATTTTAGTTGGCTTAGGTGAAATTTTACCAGTATCAGATGTATTTCAATTTGAGTTATATGAAATAATTGAACATTTCTTGAATGTTAATAAATCAGAAAATGCAGAAAAGGGGAAAATAGCTAAAATTTTATTAAAGGCATATTCTAAATTTAAACTTTTTGTAGATAATCAAGAATATATTTTTGATGAATCTAAAGAAACAAAGCAAGAAATTAATGCTATTTTTAATCTTCTTCAAGCGCAAAATAAAGCTTTTTGGGAAGCTCAAAAACAGTATATAGTTGAAGAGTTAAAACAAAATAAGCAAGAAATTCTTTCTATTTTGCCAGTTGTTGGTGATTATAAAATAGTTGAGGCAATTTCTGTTATAAAAGATAATTTAACTAAGGAAAATGAAATTATTTTGTGTGAAGAGTTATCTACTTTAAAACAATTAAATGCTTTAAATGATGTGGATATAAATTCAATTACACAAAATATAACAAACTCAAATATTAAAGCAATAATTGAAAGTTTAAAATAAAAAAGAGGCTGTTTAAAGCCTCTTTTTATATATTATATATTATATTAAAATACGATTTTGCTAAAGTCTGCGATGATAGCAAATTTATCTTTTATTTGAGATAGTAAATTAACTCTGTTATTTTTAATAGCTTCATCTTTATCCATTACTAATACATTATCGAAGAAATCTGTAATAGATGGGATTAAGTTTGTTAAAGCTTCTTTTAATTGGTAGTAATTTAAAGTTTCTGCTTTAACATAGCTATCAGCTTCAAACAATTCTTTTTCGCTATCATTTACAAACAATTTAGTATCAATAGCACCTGTTGCTTTTTCGTTTTTAATGATTCTAATGATTCTGTTAATTGCCTCGTGGAATTGTGCATAATCTTTAGTTTGAATTAATTCTGCAACGATATCTAAACGAACAATAAAGTCTTTTAGGTCAGATAAAACATCTTTGTTGCTAACGCAAGCTTCAAGAACATCGTGTTTATATTTATCAGATAAAAGAACTATTAAACGTTGTTCAAAGAAATCTTTAACGTTATTAAATAATTGAGTTTTATCTTCAACTTGAACAGGTAATAATTCAATTGCTTGTTTAATTAAAGCAGTGATATTAACATTTAAGCCTTTTTGAATAACAGTTTTTAAAACGCCTAAAGTTGCACGGCGAACACCAAGAGGGTCGTTAGAACCAGAAATCTTTTTGCCGTCTGCAAAAACAGTAACTACTGTATCAATTTTATCTGCTATACCAACAATTTGACCTTCAATGCCTGAAGCTACTTCACTTTCAGCATTTAATGGGAAATAGTGTTCCATAATACCTTGAGCAACTTCTTTGCTTTCGCCACTTCTTAGCGCATAATCTGAACCAATATAGCCTTGAAGTTCAGTAAATTCGAATACTAATTTTGTGTTTAAGTCTGCCTTACATAATAAAGCTGTTCTTTCAACATCAGCCATAGGAGCTTGAAGCTCGTGTGCGATTTGTTTTGATAGAGCAATAATTCTTTGAGTTTTATCGTAAACACTACCAAATCCTTTTTGGAAAGTGATACCTTTTAGTTCATCTAAATAAGAAATTAATGGTTTTTGAGTATCTTCGTTAACGAAGAAAATAGCATCATCTAAACGAGCACGAACAACTCTTTCGTTACCTGCTTTAATGTTATCAAAAGTATCACCAACATAGTTGCTTATTGTGATAAATTTGTTTAATAATTTACCATCTTTGTATAATGGGAAATATCTTTGATGAACTGCCATAACTGTAACAGCAACTTTTTCGGGAATTTCTAAATATTTTTCTTCAAAAGAACAAATAACAGGAATTGGCCATTCTGTAATAAAAGTAACTTCGTTTAAAAGTTCATCATCAATAACGATATCTGCACCAATTTCTTTAGCTTTTTCTTGAGCTAATTTTGAAATTGTAGCTTTTCTTTCTTCAACATCAGCAATTACGTTAGCTTTTTTAAGTGCTGATAAATATTCATCAGGGTTATTAATTGTAATTTCTGTTTGAGAGAATCTGTGTCCTCTTGTGATGTTTGAAGAAGTAATATCAGCGATTTTAACTTCAACTTTTTCATTGTTGAATAAAGAAACAACCCAACGAATAGGACGTTGGAATTTAACATCTAAATCAGCCCAACGCATAAAGTGAGTACCTTTTAATTTCATAACAATTTCAGGCACAATAGCTTGTAAAATTTCTTTAGCTGATTTACCTTTTTGTTCAACTTTTGCCCAAACATAATTATCTTCTTTATAAAGATTTTCTGGGACGATGTTATTTTTATTAGCGAAACCTAAAGCAGCTTTAGTTAAATTGCCTTTTTCATCATAAGCAATTGTTGCGATAGGTCCTTTTAAAGTTTTTAGAATATCTTCTTGTTTATCAGCAATATCTTCAATTAAAACTGTTAAACGGCGAGGTGTAGCATATACTTTTATTTCGTTATATTTCAATTCATTTTCGCCTAATGCTTTAGCAAATTCAGTTTTTAATTGTTCCATAGCTGATGGAATAAATTTATAAGCTAATTCTTCAGTACCAATTTCTAAAAGATATTTATTCATAACTCGCCTCGTGTTAAATGTTTTAATGATTAAATCATATTACAAAAATAAGTAATTTACAAAGTAATATTAAAAAAGTAGAAAAAGATATGTTGCATTTTTTTTATGTTCCTTTTATAATTAATTTCGTTGGGATCGTAGCTCAGTTTGGTTAGAGTGTCTGCCTGTCACGCAGAAGGTCGCGAGTTCGAGCCTCGTCGGTCCCGCCATTTAAACAAAATAA
>JAZSQW010000180.1:0-4468 GCA_045538205.1 Candidatus Avigastranaerophilus sp.
AAATACCACGTTTTTCACAACAAGCCATTGTTAATGGTAATGTTGCTGAACTACTTGCTGTACCAAAAGCAACTAATAATGCTTCTATCATTGCAGCATAAAAATTACCAACAGGAACTTTACTAAATATTTTTAACATTAAAGGATAAACAATAACCAATTGAATTGTAAATCCTAAAAATACAACCAAAATAAACTTAGATATTGAGGCAAATGCACTTAAACCATAGTGAGCAACTGCAACTGTTGTTAATGAAAAAATACCAGGAATAGCAAAGAACATAACCCAGTCTGTAACTTTCATAGTTGCAGCAAATACTGATTCGAAGAAACCAACAATAGGTCTATTAATTTCACCAACTTTAGCTAATGCCAATGCAAATATTAATGCGAAACAAACAATAGGAACCATTTCACCTTTTGCTAAAGATTCTAATGGATTTTGAGGAATTGCAGACAAGAAGAATTCACTCATTTGTCCTCTTTGTGTTTCAATCATTGTGGCAAATTGTTGTTGAATATCTGCAGCAGTAGCCTTACTAATATATTCTTGAATACCAATACCAGGTTGGAAAGCAATTACCAAACCTGCACCAATTGCGACAGCTGCAATAGTAATCAAAGCATAGTAAAATAACATTTTTTTACCAAATTTACCAAGTTGTTTACTTTCACCAATACTTGAAATACCAACAATAATAGCACTACATACTAAAGGAATAACTATCATTTGAATTAATCTTATGAAAGCATTACCAATAAAATCAATCATTTCCATACTCCACGCAGGGAAGTTAGGATGTTCGTGAATAAAGTTGCCAGCAAACAGACCAAGTATAATAGCCACAAAAATTCCCCAGTTACGTTTTATACCTAAGCCAATGGCAACAAATAATGTTTGTACGTGTAATTTCATAAATACCTCTTATTCATACTAAAGTGTAATAATTTTACAATTTTTTTCGATATATTTCAATAAGTTAAAAAAATGAAATATTTATAACTTTTTCGTTATTTCTTTTATAATAAATATACATGGGGATATAAATAATGATTATTAAAAATAATAAATTTCATTTTATAGCCATTGGTGGCGTTGGAATGAGTGCATTAGCTAAATATTTAGTACAAAAAGGAGCAATTGTTTCTGGTAGTGATGCTGTTGAAAGCAAATATACAAAAGCTTTAACTGCATTAGGAGCAAAAATATCAATTGGACACAATGCAAACCTAATAGAAAAAGATATGATTATTGTTGCCAGCACAGCAATAAAGGATACAAACCCTGAAATTATAAAAGCAAAAGAATTAGGACTTAAAATTTATCATAGATCAGATATTCTTAAAATGATATCTGATGATTTTGTTCAAAACGAGAAAGGTATTTTCTTTGGTTTTGCCGGCACGCACGGAAAAACCACTACAAGTGGCTTATGTTCGTATGTTTTATCAAAAGGAGGCTTTAAACCATCTTTTGTAGTTGGCGGGATTGTTCCTGAACTAAACACAAATGGAGAATTTGACGATAATAAGTACTTCTGCGCTGAGTTAGATGAATCAGATGGAACAATACAAAAATATTCAACATCATTTGCAATTATAAACAATATGGAAGAAGACCATCTTGATTATTATACTAATGGTTTTTCTGATATTATAAAAACCTTCAATAAATTTTTATCTAACAATAAAAATCAAACTGTAATTATTAATACAGATGACGAAGGCAACAACAAATTTATGGAAGAATATCCTAATTACAACTATGTTACTTTCGGATTCCAAAATGCTGACTATACTGCAAAAAACATAGAATTTATCGGTTTGGGAAGTAAATTTGATATTTTTTATAAAGACAAAAAAATTGATAATCTTGAACTATCAGTATTAGGAAAACACAATGTATACAATGCATTAGCAGTATATGTAGCTTTAAAAGAAGCCAATATAGATATAAAACAATTAAATGAACATTTTAAAACATTTTCAGGAATGGGAAGAAGATTTCAAAAAGTATGTTCATTCAATGAAATTGAAATATATGATGACTACGCACATCATCCAAGCGAAATTCAAACAACAATTAACAGTGTAAAAAATGCTGTTGGAAATAGAAATCGAGTTGTTGCCATATTTCAACCACACAGATATTCTCGACTAAAAGGACTTTGGAAAGAATTCAAACAGTCATTTAACAACGCTGATATGCTTATAACAATTGATGTCTTTTCTGCTGGAGAAAATGAAATAGAAAATATCAATTCTGAAACATTTACAAAAGAAATAGAACACAATAATGCAAAATATATTTCAGGTGATATTGAAACAGTTAGCAAAGAAATATATCCTCTTTTAAGCAGAAATGATATAGTTATAACATTAGGGGCAGGAACTGTAACAAAAATAGGTAGTTTAATAGAAAAAGAACATAAGGCGTAACGTTTTGGTAAAAGTATTCAAAAATTACGAAATTAAAAACGAATCTACTTTTCGCATTGGCGGACTTGTAGATGAAGTAGCCATGCCTGAAACAATAGAAGAACTAATCGATTTATTAAAATCAAAGGAATACGACTATGTTTTAGGAAATTGTTCTAATATTCTTTTTAGCACAGAAAAAATCAACAAAAAAATAATAATTACCAAAAATATTAGCAACTATGAAATAAACGATACACAAGTAAAAGTTTCTTGTGGCACGAGAGGGCCTATTGTTGCAAAAGATTGTGCAGATAGAAGTTTATCAGGCTTTGAATTTTTAATCGGTTTTCCAGGTTCTTTTGGCGGAATGATTTATATGAATGCATCTGCACATAGTCAAGCAATTTCAGATACATTTGTTAAATGCAGAGTATTCAATTTAAAATCAAATAAAGTTGAAGAGTTTACAAAAGAAGAAATGAATTTTGGTTATAGAAAATCAAAAATTTCTTGCGATGAATATATAGTACTTGATGCAATTTTCGAACTCAAAAAAGATAATAAAGAAAAAATAGAAGAATTTATGGATAGAAATACAAATTTTAGAAAAGAAAGACAACCTTCTTTAAAATTTGGAAATGCAGGTAGTACTTTTAAAAATCCAGAAAACGATTCTGCAGGTAGATTATTAGATTTATGCGGATTAAAAGGAGCAGAAGTAGGCGGAGCAAAAGTTTTTGACAAACACGCTAATTTTGTTGTGAACAATAATAACGCAACATCTTCTGACGTAATAGAATTAATGTACAAAATGCATTTAAATGTTGTAGAAAAATATAGAATTAGTTTAATTCCAGAAATTAAGTATATAGGAAACGAAGGAACAAAAGAGTATAAATTATGGCAAATAATGACAGAAAATATTCAACAGATACAAAAATAGCTGTACTTTGTGGTGGTTTATCAAGCGAAAGAGAAATTTCTCTACGTTCAGGTAAAAATGTTTTTGAAGCACTAAAAAGATTAGGATATACTAACGCAGAGTTAATTGATGTTGATAAAAATATTGGTAAAACATTAATCGAAAAAGATATAAAAGTTGCATACAACGCACTTCATGGCAAATATGGAGAAGATGGCTGTATTCAAGGAACATTAGAATTATTAGGTATTGAATATACTGGTTGCGGAGTATTTTCAAGCGCAACTTGTATTAATAAAGAATATACAAAAACCGTTCTAAAGAAATTTGGATTACCATTAATCAAATCTGTATTTGTAAAAAAAGGTGAAAATGTAGAAGAAGCAGTTAAAGAATTAAACTATCCTTTAATGTTAAAACCAGTTTGCGAAGGTTCAAGTATCGGTATGTATAAAGTTAATTCGCCTTCAGAATTAAAAGACTTATATAATAAATCAGCTGAATGCAATCAAGATATTATGATAGAAGAATACATTGTAGGTGTATCAGCTACTGTTGGTGTTTTAGATAACAACGGAGAAACCTTTGCAACAGAAATTTTAGAATTAAGACCAAAAAATGAATGGTATGATTTTGAAGCAAAATATACAAAAGGAATGACTGAATTCATACTTCCGGCAGAGCTTTCAGAAGAAATGACAAAAGACGTAAAAGAAAAAGCAATTGAAGCATACAAAGCTTGCGGTTGTAATGGAGTAAGCAGAGTTGACTTTTTAATTGCGAATAATATTCCATATATTTTAGAAATAAATACAAGTCCAGGAATGACTGATACAAGCGACCTTCCTGCACAAGCAGGCGTTATGGGAATAAGCTACGATGATTTAGTTTTAATGATTTTAAACAACGCAGGTTTAAATAGATAAATGGAAGAAAATTACATAGTACAAAGAAGAATAAAAAAAGATAAACTTCGTAGACAAGCAAGACGAGGAGAGCTTGCAGTTCGCAGAATTTATAAAATATTTAGATTTATATTTGTACTTTTCATTTTCTATGCAGCATACAGATTATGTAACGCACATTATTGGTATGTACCTGCAGATACGTTTTTAGTAAAAGACA
>JAZSQW010000011.1:0-3619 GCA_045538205.1 Candidatus Avigastranaerophilus sp.
CTGTATATGATAAACCAATGGTTTATTATCCTTTGACAACGTTAATGTTAGCTGGTATAAAAGATATTTTAATAATTTCTAATCCTGATGATGTTGATAATTTTAAAAAGTTATTGGGTGATGGTTCTCAAGTTGGTATAAATATTGAATATGCTGTTCAATATGAAACAAAAGGTATTGCTGATGCGTTAATAATTGCTGAGGATTTTGTAGGGGAAGATAATATAGCACTTATTTTAGGTGATAATATTTTTTATGGTGAAAATTTCAGTAAGAGACTTATGCATATTATGGAAAATAACAATGGTGCAACTGTTTTTGGTTATGAAGTTAAAACACCTGAAAAATTTGGAATTGTTGAGTTTGATAAAAATGGCAAGGTACTTTCATTAGAAGAAAAACCAAAAAATCCTAAATCAAATTATGCTGTAGTTGGTTTGTATTTCTATGATAATAATGCTATTAAATATGCAAAAGAACTTACACCATCTGCTCGTGGTGAGTTAGAAATAACTGATTTAAATAAAGTTTATTTGAGTAAAAATCAGTTGAATGTTGAACTTTTAAAACGTGGTTTTGTTTGGCTTGATACAGGCTCTTTTGACATGTTGATGCAAGCTGGTAACTTTGTTCAAGCTATGGAACAAAATGCAGGAAAGAAAATTGCTTGTATTGAAGAAGTTGCTATTAGAAAAGGTTATTTATCAAAATCTGAAATTTTAAAGAGATTGCATCCTAAAATTCAAAATGAATACTTAGAATATATTAAAGCAATTCCTGAAGATGTAGATTAAAAAGAGAGAAATAATTCTCTCTTTTTTATTAGCAAAAAATTTTTTTCTTATGTTTTTTTGCTGACAAAAATAAGGAATGATTATGAATATTAGTTTTAAAGGTTATGATGCTGTACCATTAAAAGCTCTGCATATTTCTCAATCTTGGGATAAGATTGGTGATGAATTTAAACAAATATGTGATAAAGAAAATATTGAGCTTAAACAATCAAAATTTAATGGTTCTTTTAATCAAGACACTATGTTGTTTACAGAAAAGAATGGTAAACAAATAGCTATTGTGGAAGAAGCCATTGATGTTATAGAGCCCTTTAGAGAAGAGCTTGAAAATGAACTTGGAATGGATGTTGAATTTGTTGATATATTTGACAGATCAACAGGGTTTATGTCTGGTGGTAATTTCTTTTTAGGCAAAAAACCTGATGGTACAAAATTTATGCTTGTTGGAAATACTGAATATTTAATGAGTAGTACATCAAAAGTTGCCGAACGCTTTGATGTTGCACCTGAAAATATACATTATATTCAACAACAAGATTATCATTTAGATATGTCTTTAAGACCAATCGGATATCCATATGTGTTGATTAATAATCCAAAAATGGCGGCTAAAAATGAGTTGAAAGCTAAAGGTATTAATCCAAATTCTAATCATAAAATCGAAGTAGAAGAATCAAAAATGTTTTCTTATAAAAAAGGTGTTGAACAATTGCAAGAAGCAGGTTTTGTTCCAATCCCTATTGGGGCGGTTTATTTTGCAAATGGGGCATCCATTAACTTTATGAATGCTATCGTTAATAAACATGATGATGGTTCGATTTCTTATATAACTAATTCTTCTAAATGTAATGATTATTATGTTTCTAAGTATGAAAAAATGTTTAATAAACAACTTCAACAAAAGTTAAAAGAACTATCAAAAACAGATAAAAATGTGCCTCAATTATCCGCTCCAGTTTATTTTATACAGGGTGAAAATTATGGCAATTATAATGAAGTCATGATGAATTTATTGGAAGGTTCTGGTGGTGTACATTGCATGGCATCCGAAGAGCCTAATTTTGAAAAATGGGTGTAATTTTAAAAATTTATAGCAAAAAAAATTTTGTTTGGCTTTTTAATTAAATGTAAAGAAAGGAGTTCGCAATGAACATTAATAAAATCAATAATACTCAATCATTTAAAGGGCTTGCGATTGTTACGTTAAATGCAAATAAACCTGAAGATAAAAAGGTTATTTTCCAAAATTTTGATAATTCTATATTAGATGTAGTAACAACAAGTGATGATTTTGATTTTCAAGAGAAAGAATTATCACCAAAAAGTAAAGGCGTTTTAGAAAATCTTTTGAGTAAAATCGGTGTAGATTTAAAAGGTGTTGATGGTTTCCATAATAATTCATTTATGGATAAATTTACAGTGTTTAATTCTGAAACCGGTGATTCTGTTTCTTTTTATACTGAAAGGACACGTGGATATGATAGTTTAAAACAAATTATGGAATATCCTGATACAGTTCTATTTAATTTTAAAAATTAATATAATAATTTAAGTTTACTTAATATTCATTAAAGAGAACAAGAAAAAACTTGTTCTCTTTAATTTACCCCTGACACGATTGTCTTGAAATTTTGGCGTTAAACGTGTCTTCGGATTTTGTTTCAAAACTTTGTTTTTCAACAAAACTCCTACGCACTCTGCCAAAATTTCGCTCGAACTAAATACAAAGCTATGCTTTGTGACGTTCTCATCGTGTGTTTAAATTTTTGTAAAATAAAAATACCCCTGACACGATTCGAACGTGCGACGCCTTCCTTAGGACGGAAGCGCTCTATCCAGCTGAGCTACAGAGGCATTTTTACTTATTATACATCAAAACGAAGAAAGAGGAAAAAATTCCTCTTTCTTTATATTTATCTTTATTATTCTTAGGCAAATGCATCTTGTTGGTGGCTGTCATTATTTTCGGTTGTTGTTGATAAAGGATCATTCTCTGTATCAGAATCACATGTTAGGCTGAAACTGAACGGATTGTTTTCACCTTTTGTTTGTTTAACGTCATTTTTATATCTTGATAGTTGTTCATCAACTTCGTTTGTTTTACTTGCAAATAGTTTCATTGACTCAATTATCGTAGTATTTGATTTTGTGTCATTTAGCAAATCATCAACCATATCTCTGAATGCTATGAATGAATCTGCTGAAATTAAGTTTGATTTATCTGCACTATTGATTAAACTTTCTGTACTTAAAGTCGCTTCTGTTTCGAATAAATTGAATTCATTTTCAACTCTTGTTTTATCAGCATCAGCTGAAATTTTTTCTTGCTCTTTTAGTTTGTCTTCCCTTTCTTGTTCTTTGATGAATCTGTCTTCTTGTTCCATCATTGCTAACCATTGGAAGTCACCCATTTCTTTTGCAAGTTGTTTAAAGTATGCGTTGTCATCACCAACTGTTCGCGCTTTTGCTTTCTTTTTTTCTGCTAACTCTTCTACCTGTTCTGAGTAGTAATTGTTAGGTTCTAAAATTGCGCCGAAGATTGCTCCAAGAATGCTCATTTTTTTGTTACCTCATTTTCGTATTTTGTGCTCGTACTATAATAAAAAAAAAATAGTATTGAAAATTGCTATAAAAAGTATATACATTTGCGGATAATATTTAAAAAACCTTTGAAATCAATACTTTTAGAGTATATATTGTACTTTACAAAACTTAATATTTATATAATTTGAAAAAAATTTTTGTGCATTTTATTATTATTTTGAGGATAAAAATGGCCGAACAAAAAGATTTAACTCAAGGGAATCTATCTAAAACGCTTTTAT
>JAZSQW010000169.1:0-5490 GCA_045538205.1 Candidatus Avigastranaerophilus sp.
TCAGATTTAAAGATGATTACAAAAGATGATCCTGCCAATGCTGTTGGTTGGTACTATTTAGGTAGTGCTTATATGAATATTGCTTTAAAACCTGAAGCACATCAAGCTTTTGATAAGGTTGTAGCATTGAATACTGTTCCACAATTAACTTCATATGCTATTCAAGCTAAATTATGTATGGAAAATCCTGCAAGATGTGAGTATCAAGATTTTACTTTGCAACAAATTGAACAATTAAGACTTAATCCGACAGGATTTTTAGAAAGTTATGCGGCAGCAAAATTAACTGAACAAAACCCAGATAATGCTGAAATTGAAAAATTAATAGATGGTGATTATGATAAAATTCACCCAGAAGCAAAAGAATTTATTCACCAAGAAAAGTTAAAAATGCAACAAACAGAAATCAATGTTAATCAAGCATATTTAGATAAAGATTATCAAGTTGCTCAATTAATAGAATTGCTTCAAACACAAAAGAATAATGCATCTAAAATGACAATGCTTATGGATAACAATCCAAACAATGATAGCTATAAAGAAGTAATGAATTATGTTGAAAAAGGTAACAAAGAAAATTCAGCTCAAATGCTTCAAATGATGTTAATGCAAAATTCAATGATTGGGTTATAGTTATAATTTAATTCAATGAACAAACAAGAAATAGAAGAATTATTTTACATAAAAAAAGATTACTCCAAGATAAAAGAGATTTTAAACAATCCTTCTGATGCTTGGAGTTTTAATTTGCTTGCAAAAATTTGTATTCAAGAAAAAGAAATAACTAAAGCACAGGAATATTTTAATAAGGCGAATAATATTACAGGGTGTGCATACTGCGAGTTTATTCAAGGAAGAGTAAAAGAAGCAAAAGCCTTTTTGTTAGTAGAAAAAGAACCTACTTCTGTTTCAAAATGGCTTTTTTACCTTTGTTCTATTTTGCAAAATGATTTTTCTTATGTGCCAACATATTTTCAAATAAGAAATTTTTATGAACAAGATTTAGAAATTCTTTTTGAATATGGGCAAAAAGATATTATAAATAAGATACTTCATTTAAGTAGTGTTTTTGAAAAATATAATGGTGAAATTCATAAATTTAATGGTAGAGTGTTAAAAAATAATGGATATTATGATTTCGCAGAAGAATGTTTGTTAAAAAGTATTGATATTTGTTATAAAGACCCTGAAACCCATTATTTATTGGGTGAATTGTATGAAATAAAAGGTAATCTTCAACGTGCAAAAGAAGAATATCAAAAAGCAGTAGATGTAAACAATGGATATTATCCTGCTTATAAGAAATTAACTCTTGTATAAACTTGATTATCGTGTAAAATAATATTATATAAGTCTTATTAGGAGAATTAAGCGATGTTTGAACGTTTTACCGAGAAGGCTATAAAAGTAATAATGCTTGCACAAGAAGAAGCAAGAAGACTAGGTCATAATTTTGTAGGTACAGAACAAGTTCTATTAGGTTTAATAGGCGAAGGTACTGGTGTTGCAGCAAAAACCCTTAAAACAATGGGTGTAACACTTAAAGACGCAAGAGTAGAAGTTGAAAAAATTATCGGCAGAGGTTCAGGCTTTGTTGCAGTTGAAATTCCTTTTACGCCACGTGCAAAAAGAGTTTTGGAATTATCTTGGGATGAAGCAAGACAACTTGGCCATAATTATATAGGTACAGAACATCTTCTTTTAGGTTTAATTAGAGAAGGTGAAGGTGTTGCTGCAAGAGTTTTGGAAAACTTAGGTGTTGATTTAAATAAAGTAAGAAGTAACGTTATTAAAATGTTAGGTGAAACAAAACCTACAACTACTGCGGCAACAGCAAGTTCTTCTTCTGGAAAAACAAAAACACCAAGTTTAGATGAATTTGGTACAGATTTGACTTTAGCTGCTCAAGAACAGAGATTAGATCCTGTTGTTGGTAGAGAACAAGAAATTGAACGTGTAATTCAAATCTTAGCAAGAAGAACAAAAAACAATCCTGTTTTAATAGGTGAGCCTGGTGTTGGTAAAACAGCTGTTGCTGAAGGTTTAGCTATTAGAATTGTTAATTCAGAAGTTCCTGATATTTTAGATGGCAAAAAAGTTATCCAATTAGATATGGGTTTACTTGTTGCCGGTACTAAATATAGAGGTGAATTTGAAGAACGTCTTAAAAAGATTATGGACGAAATTCGCCAAGCAGGTAATATTATTCTTATTATCGATGAAATGCACACTTTAATTGGTGCAGGTGCTGCTGAAGGTGCTATCGATGCTGCTAATATTTTAAAACCTGCTCTATCAAGAGGTGAAATTCAAGTTATTGGTGCTACAACTCTTGAAGAATATAGAAAATATGTTGAAAAAGATTCTGCTTTAGAAAGAAGATTTCAACCTATCATAATCGAAGAGCCATCTGTTGATGATACTATCGAAATTATTAAAGGTTTAAAACCAAAATATGAAGAACACCACAAATTAAGAATTTCTGATGCTGCTATTATTGCTGCTACAGAATTAAGTTCTAAATATATTACAGATAGATTCTTACCAGATAAAGCTATCGATATTATTGACGAAGCTGCTTCTAAACTTAGAATTCAAACAAGCGCATTGCCACCTGAAGGTAAAGAGCTTGAAAAACAATTGAAGTCTATTATTAAACAAAAAGAAGAAGCTATTAGAAATCAAGAATTTGAAACTGCTTCTAATTTAAGAGATGACGAAGCTGAATTAAAAGAAAAAATTCGTGAAATGTCTTTGAAATGGAGAGAAGACAATGACGAAAATAAACCAACAGTTAATGCAGAGCATGTTGCTGAAGTTGTTAGCCAAATGACAGGTATTCCTACAACTAAGATTACTGAAGGTGAAAGTGAAAGATTATTAAAATTAGAACAAACACTTCACGCAAGAGTAATTGGTCAAGACCAAGCTGTTGTAGCATTATCTAAAGCAATTAGACGTGCAAGAGTTGGTTTGAAATCACCAAACAGACCAATTGGTAGCTTTATTTTCTCAGGTCCAACTGGGGTTGGTAAAACTGAGTTGGCTAAAGCATTATCTGAAGCTGTATTTGGTAGTGAAGATAACATGATTCGTATTGATATGTCAGAATTTATGGAAAAACATTCTACTGCTAAATTAATTGGTTCGCCTCCAGGTTATGTTGGTTATGATGATGGTGGTCACTTAACAGAAACAATCAGAAAGAAACCATATAGTGTAATTCTTTTTGACGAAATTGAAAAAGCTCACCCAGATGTATTTAATATCATGTTGCAAATCTTAGATGATGGTCGTTTAACAGATTCTAAGGGTAGACACGTTAACTTTAAAAATACTATCATTATTATGACAAGTAACGTTGGTGCAAGTATGATTACTACAACAAGTAAGCTTGGTTTCTCAGTTGTTGAAGATGAACAAAAAGATAAATATGAAAAACTAAAAGATACAGTAATGGAAGAAATGAAAAAATCATTGCGTCCAGAGTTCTTAAACAGAATTGATGATATTATTGTATTCGCTCACTTATCACAACCTGAAATTAGAGAAATTGTTGACTTAATGTTGAATGATTTATTCAAACGTTTAGAATCACAAAATCTAAAAATTGAAGTAAGTGATGAAGTAAAAGATTACTTAGGTGAAGCAGGTTATTCAGAAGCTTACGGTGCAAGACCATTAAGAAGATTAATTCAAAAGAAAATCGAAGATGGTTTGGCAGAAGAAATTCTTTCTGGAAAGTACACTGAGGGTAATAAGATTGTGCTTAACTTAAAAGATCAAAAAATTGTATTTGATTGCGAAAAAGCATAAGAATATAAATATAAAAAAGAAGCCTTTTTCAAGGCTTCTTTTTTATTGTGTTATAGTTATTATTTTTTAATATCTTCTACTGTGAATAAACCAAGAATATTTGCTTCGTCCATTGTTTTTGCAATTTGAGTTAAATATTCGTTTTGTTGTTGTTGTTTTTGTAAAGATAAATTTACAGCTTCTGCAAGAGATTCTACTTCTTTTTCTCCGCCTAAAAGCATAGTTGTTCCGCGAGGTCTTTCATTGTTTCTATAAACAGTATATTTTCCACTTTCTTTATTAAAACCAACATCATAGCATGTTGATGCAAAGCCTTTACCAATTAAGCTGTTAACATCTTGTGTTGTCCAAAGAGAATTCTCTTTTTTTGCTTCATTTAGTGCGTGTGATGCAGCTTGTTTTGTTACTCTTTTAAATGATACGTTTGGTGTGATGTTTGAAACTCTCATTTTATATTCCTTTCTTGATATATTCGCTTGAAAACGTGTAAAAAAATTTTTTGCTAGTAAAAAATTACAAAGTTAAGGAGTCGTATTTTGCCGAAATATTTTGTGCGTTATATGTTTCAGAAGGGTTGGTATCAATACCATCTGTTTCATCTATTGCTCCATCAAAAAGTGAAGTATAGAAATATTGATATTCATAAAAATTGAAATTATCTATTTTTATAAACTTATTTTTGTTTGATGAGTTTATAGAACTTGCGTAAAAAGATAATTTTGTTGTTGGCGTATAATCATGTCCATTTTCAATTTTATTTATTATTTTCTCTTTTATTTCAAGTTCTCTATTTGCTCTTTTTTCAGGCTTTTTATTGTAATGTTTTTTATCAAGTTCTCTGTAATCTTTTGTTATTTCTTTTGCATCTTTTCCTGATAAAAGAACGTGCCCAGTACCTGATATATAGTGAAAACTTACAGGAGTTTTTTCGTTATAATCTTCTAATATATTAGTGAAAAATCCTTTTAGTTGTTCTTTTTCTTCTTTTGTATAAACATCAGTAGGTTCATTATTTAAAACGGCAGCTATAGCATCTGTACCATGTTGAATAACATGATTATTTCTATACAAATCAGGGTTTTGTATAAAATCTATTTTTATAGCTCTTTTGAAACTATTGTTGTAATTTGGCTGAATGTTGTTGATTCTCATTCGTTAATTCTTTTTTAGTAACACTATGCTTTGAGTTGAAATTGCTAACTTTTGACCAACTGCGTCTTGTTCTTCCATTGTTTTTGCTTTGATTGAAAGTTGGCTTTCATTAATATTTAAAACAGAACATAATTTTTTTTGCATGTGTGGAATATATTGTTTCATTTTTGGTTCTTGAGCAAATATTGTGTTATCAATATTTACTATTTCATAGCCATTTTGTTTGATTAAATTATTTGTTTGTTCAAGCAAAATCATACTATCAATATCTTTATATTTTGGATCATTGTCAGGGAAGTGTGTTCCAATATCGCCTAAGGCTAAAGCACCTAAAAGCGCATCAATAATTGAATGTGCTAAGGCATCTGCATCAGAGTGTCCTAATAGTCCTTTATTGTATTCAAGCTCAACTCCACCAAGAATTAACTTGCGACCTTCAATTAGCTTATGAATATCAAACCCTTGACCAATTCTATACATAATACCCTCTTTGATTAGTTATTGTATAAATTTATTATACAT
>JAZSQW010000054.1:0-10659 GCA_045538205.1 Candidatus Avigastranaerophilus sp.
TTCTTAAGTGAAATTGTTGATGTTGTTGTAGCTCAATATGGTGAACAATATCCTGATTTAGTTAAAAATGCAGATAAAATTAAATCTGTAATTAAAACAGAAGAAGAAAGATTTAAAATAACTCTTGATAGAGGTTATAAATTATTAGAGGAATTAATGCAAAATTCAAAACAAATTGATGGAGAAAATGCTTTCAAATTGTATGATACTTTTGGTTTTCCTCTTGAATTAACTATTGAAATAGCAGCTGAAAAAGGTGTAACAGTTGATGCAGAAGGCTATAAAGAAGAAATGCAAAAACAAAAAGAAAGAGCAAAAGCTGCTGCACATAAAATTAGCTTAACTGATGATTTAGTTTATGTTGATGTTGAAAATAAATTCGGCTCAACTGAATTTGTTGGATACGATAAAACATCTTCTGAAGCTAAAATAGTTGCAATTATTGAAGCAGGTGATTTTATTGATATTATGCTTGATAAAACACCATTTTATGCAGAATCTGGTGGACAAATTGGTGATACTGGATTTATTGAAGGTAAAGATTTTAAAGCTGAAGTTTTAAATACTTTTAAAGTAAATAAATTATTTGTACATCGTGTTCAAATGATTGATGGTGAAGCAACTGTTGATGCCGTTGTAAATGCAACAATCGATAATGATAGAAGAAAAGAGATTGCAATTCACCACTCTAATGCTCACTTAATTCAAGCAGCGCTTAGAAAAGTATTAGGTGAAGAAGTTCACCAAGCAGGTTCATTTGTTGAAGAAAATAGAACTCGTTTCGACTTTACATTCCCACGTGGTATGACAAAAGAAGAAGTTCAAGAAGTTGAAGATATTATTAACAAATGGATTGCTCAAGATATCGAACAAAATACTGAAGTTATGAATATTGAAATGGCTAAAAAATCAGGCGCTATGGCTTTATTCGGTGAAAAATATGATGATGATGTAAGAGTTGTTAAGTTTGGTGATATTTCATCTGAGCTTTGTGGTGGTACTCACTGTAAATCAACAGGCAAAATTAGATTGGTGAAAATTGTGTCAGAAGCAGCAGTT
Source organism: Candidatus Avigastranaerophilus sp. (assembly GCA_045538205.1). Classification (GTDB taxonomy): domain Bacteria; phylum Cyanobacteriota; class Vampirovibrionia; order Gastranaerophilales; family Gastranaerophilaceae; genus Avigastranaerophilus. The sequence continues at coordinate 1,060 of JAZSQW010000054.1, forward strand.
TCAGCTGGTACAAGAAGAATTGAAGCAGTTTGTGGTAATGCTGCATTACAATTATTAAATGAAAAAGCTAATCTTGTTGATAAAATGAGTCAAGGCTTTAAATGCCCTATTTCTGAGCTTGGCGAAAGAATTATGAAGTTAGCTGTTGATAATAAAAATCTTCAAACAGAAATAGAAAACTTAAAAGCTGATCAAGCTAAAAGTAAATTCCAATCATTTATATCTAAAGCACAAGATATTAATGGTGGTAAGTTATTTATCAGTGAAATTGAAGCATTCCCAGCTAACATTGTTAAATTGGGTAGTGAAATTTTATCAGCTAAACTTGGCGAGGCTATTGTTGTTTTAGCTTCTGTTGATGAAGACAAAATTACATACGTTGTAAAAGTTGATGATTCTTTTGTTAAAAAAGGAATCAATGCAGGTCAAATCGTTAATAAATTAGCAACTGCTACAGGTGGTAAAGGTGGTGGACGTCCACAATACGCACAAGGTGCAGGTAAAGATAAAGCTAATTTAAGAACAGTACTTGCAGAAGTTGAAAAAGAAATAAAACAATTAGTTTAAAAATAAAGAGGGCGATTAAGCCCTCTTCTTTTATGTTAAGTTTGTAACGATTTTTTAGGTTCTCTGCAATTTCACCTTTTAAAATTTGTTTAAAATAATAAGGTAAGTTTTCAGGGTGGTTTTTTTATGACTAATTTGTGTTCTCTAAGTAATGTTTCTTTTGGTAATTCTAATTATTTAAACAAACTAAAATCAAAAAATAATAATCCAATAAAAGAAAATGATTCTTCTTTTAAAGCTTGGTTAAAAGATGCAGATAAAATCTGTACTGATGGAAAAGATGATGGTAAATTGTCTTTTAAAGAAGCTTCAAGTAGTTTTGGTAAAGGACTTTTGGGTATTGTAAAAACAACAATAAATCACCCAATAAAAACATTGGCTTCTGTAGCAGTAGGCGCAGGTGTTGTAGCACTTACTGGCGGGGCCGCATTGCCTATTTTAGCTCTTGGCGGTGTTGCTCTTGGTGTGGGAACAATTGGCTTTGGCGCATATAAAGCTATTAGTGCTAAAAAAGATGGAGATGCAAAACAAGCTTTTGAAACAATGGGGAATGGAACTTTTTCTTTAGCTGCTTCAGCTTTATCTTCAAAATCTGCATTAAAATTCGCTTCAAAAGCTGGTGTTGAATCAGCAACAGGTATCGCAACAAATAATCCAATAAAAAATCTTTATAGTTGTGCAAAAGTTATGCCAGAAGCATTAAAAATTAGTGCAAGAAATGCAAAGGGTAATTTTTTAACTTTATCTACAGGTAAATTACACGCACATTGTAATGAATTCCGTGAAGATACAATGCCGTTTAAAAGCAAACCTAATGAAGTTCAAGCATATAGATTTAATCCAAATGGCACTCCAGAAGAAATTTTAGCTAATAATCCTGGTGTTTTTAGAGGTGAAGATGGTTGCTTCTATGTAAAGAATAAATGGGACGCTTCATCACCATTTAAAATTGATACAACTAAAGAACAAATGATAATGATGTATGATGGAATGAATGATATGGCTGTATGCGATGGTGGTGTTTTTGCTGGTTCTTATGTTGATACTGCTCAATTCAAGGCAGACGGAACTTTAGCATATCAAAATCCTGAAACATTAGAATATGGAAAAGTTATTAATGCTACAAAACAAGCGTTTGGCGAATATAAAATGCTTGAATTGGGTACGGAAGTAGAAACAATTGAAGGTCCTAATACAATAGATCCTGGTGAAATTGTATCACTTGACCATGAAGGTAATCCTTATGTTGTAATGCTTGCAAAACATCCTGCAAGAGTTGAGTTTATAAACAAGGCTTCTTAGTTTAATATAGATTTTTCATAAGCTTTATTTTATAATATGGAACAGTAAAAATAGAATAGAGCAAAATATGAAACACTATAAATTTGGATACGTTGCAATAATTGGAAGACCAAATGTTGGTAAATCTACTATTTTAAATAGATTGATTGGTCAGAAGATTGCTATTGCAACTGATAAGGCACAAACAACAAGACACAGAGTAAATGGCATTTTAACAACAGATGAAGCTCAAGTTGTTTTTGTTGATACTCCTGGTATTCATAAACCTATGGATAGATTAGGTGAGTGTTTAGTTGATGAGGCAAAAAGTGCTATTCCTGACGTTGATTTAGTTTTATTTGTTGTTGATGGTTCAACTACTGCAGGTCGTGGAGATAAATGGATTGTTGAAAATATTTTGAAATCTTATAAAGGTGAAATGCTTATTGTTGTTAATAAGTATGACCTTGTAAAAGATATCAAAAAACGTGAAGAAAATTTATTAACCTATAAAACATTGTTTGAAAAGAATTATCCTTGTATAAAAATTTCAGCTAAAACAGGAAGAAATTTTGATACTTTAATAACAAATATCACAAGAAAACTTCCTGCAGGTGAAAAAGTTTATGATGATGATACTATCACTGATGAAACAATGAGAGATATTGTAAGAGAGTTGATAAGAGAAAAAATTCTTTTATATACTCATGATGAAGTGCCTCATAGCGTAGCTGTGTTAATTGAAAAATATGAAGAAAAAGAAAATTTAGATAGAATTGAAGCAAAAATTATAGTTGAGCACGAAACTCAAAAAGGTATTATCATTGGTAAAAATGCTTCTATGTTAAAGAAAATTGGAACAGAAGCAAGAAAAGAAATTGAATTTACGGCAGATAAAAAAGTATTTTTAGATTTACAAGTTAAAGTGGTAAAAAACTGGCGTAAGAAATCTAAAGAATTAGATAGTATGTATTAAAAAAGAGAGGCATTTGCCTCTCTTTTATTTTTTGTATTTTGTTTTATACAGTAGCAAGTTCTTTTGCTTTTTTATCAACGTTTTTTGCTGCTGTATTGATTAAGCCTGCGAATAATGGATGTGGGTGTTCAGGTCTTGATTTGAATTCTGGGTGGAATTGACAAGCCACAAACCAATCATTTTGAGGTAATTCAACCATTTCACAAAGCATACCATCTGGTGATAAACCAGAGAATACCAAGCCTTTTTCTGCAATTTGTTTACGGTATTCATTGTTAACTTCATATCTGTGTCTATGACGTTCGTAAATGATAGAAGCACCGTAAGCTTCGTGTGCTTTTGTACCTTCTTGAACGTGGCATTCATATTGGCCTAATCTCATTGTTCCGCCGTAGCCTTCAACGTGTTTTTGCTCAACCATTAAATCGATTACTGGGTGAGGTGTATTTTCGTTGAATTCCATAGAGTTAGCATCTTTTAAGCCAACAACGTTTCTTGCATATTCAATAACTGCACATTGCATACCTAAACATAAGCCTAAGAATGGCAAGTTATTTTCTCTTGCATATCTAATAACGTTTAATTTACCTTCAATACCTCTAATACCAAATCCACCAGGAACAACTAATGCATCAACATCAGATAACATTTCTTTTGCTTTTGCATAGTCTACACAATCTTCTGAGTTAATCCATTTAATATCGATGCTTGCATTATTTTGGTATCCTGCGTGTTTTAATGATTCAACTACAGAAATGTATGCATCTGATAATTTTGTGTATTTTCCTGCAATAGCAACCTTGATAGATTTTTCAGGGTTTTTAATTTTTTGAACAAGATTTTTCCAAGAATCTAAGTTTGGTTTAACATCTTGCATAAATAATCTTTGAAGTACAACACCTGCCATATTTTGTTCTTCAAGTGCAAGTGGAACTTCGTAAATACTTTTCATATCTCTACATTCAATTACAGCATCTTTTGGTACTGAACAGAATAGAGCTAATTTTTCTCTTTCTTTCTTTGGAATAGGTTTTGCTGTTCTGCATACTAAAATTTCAGGTTGGATACCATAGCTTCTTAAAGTGATAACACTGTGTTGAGATGGTTTTGTTTTTAATTCGCCTGAAGTTGGCAAGTATGGGCAAAGTGTAACGTGGATAGAAATACTGTTGCCAAAACCTATTTCACTTCTAAATTGTCTAATAGCTTCAATGAATGGTAAACTTTCAATGTCACCGATTGTACCACCAACTTCAGTGATAATAAAATCAGGTTTGAATTGTTGAGTCGCCATTTTTATTCTTGATTTTATTTCGTTTGTAATATGAGGAATTGTTTGTACTGTTGCACCTAAATAGTCACCACGTCTTTCTTTGTTGATAACTGTTTGGTAAATACTACCAGATGTAACATTGTTGATTTGTCCTAAATCTGTATCAGTAAATCTTTCATAGTGTCCTAAGTCTAAGTCTGTTTCAGCACCGTCATTTGTAACAAAAACTTCACCGTGTTGAAATGGACTCATTGTTCCAGGGTCAACGTTAATATATGGGTCAAATTTTTGAATAACTCCTGAAAAGCCTCTTGCTTTTAACAAGCGACCAAGAGACGCTGCTACGATTCCTTTTCCTAAGGAAGATACAACACCGCCTGTAACAAAAATGTATTTTGTACTCATAATCCCTCTACACTTCTCTCTTAATTAATTTTTGGTACTCTAAAAAATCCGTCTTCTTCGTATGGAGCATTTGCCATCATTTCTGATTTTGTTTGCTCGTATTTTACTTCGTCTTCTCTCATTACGTTGAAAACTGGAATTGGGTGTGGCATAGGTTCAACACCTGTTGTGTCGATTTCATTCATTTGATCAACATATTTTAAAATGTCACCCAATTGTTTTGAATATTTTTCTATTTCATCTTCTGTTAATTCAAGTCTTGCTAATTTCGCAACGTGTTTTACGTCTTCTTTTGTTATCATGCTCTCTCTCCAAATAATTATTAAAATTCTATCATAAGCATGTATTATTTGGCATGTTTTAAGTTTTATTTATTAAAATATTTTTATTTTTAATGCTATAATATTATAAGCATTTTATTCGAGGTTTTAAATGACAACTGAAACAATTAATAATAATAAATTTGCATTTTCTTTTAAGAAAAATGATATAGATGAATTGTTCCATAATTTAACCGAAAACCCTGTTGGGTGCGAAAAAAAAGATTTTCGTTTAATGATGAGTACAATTTATCAATTGGTAGAAGATGAGTTTGCGACTACTTTTCAAAATTCAAGTAATGTAATTAAAAATACACATTTTTATTTGATTAATGAAGGTAAAGGGTATGAAGTTTTTGTTACCCCTACAAATAATTTTGATTTTTATTTGAAGTCAAAAGGCTCAATGTTTAGATTTTCTTCTGTTGCTTATCCTATTGAAGAAAATGGTAAAAAGGTTGATAAAATTGGTTATAGAATACCATTAGAATTGATTTGGGAATATTTCTCTGGTTTCGATTCTATTATTGAACAAGATAATGTTACAGAGTCATTTAAAATTTTTAATATTGTTACACAGTTTGTTAAAAAGGTTGTAGAAAAATTATATTTCTTACCTAAGGTGAATAAAACAGATAAATTTTTCTCTATTTCTTATGAAATGTTTGCTCTAACAAACTTTTTACAAGAATCTCTTGATGAGGTTTATTCACTTGATTATTCAGTGATTTCTGATAAGAAAACAATTGCTAATTTCTTAATTGAAGATTACATGAATTATGTAATTTTTCAATTTTTGAAATTTAAAGCGTATAAGTTTAAAGATATTCTTTCATCAGTATATTTTATAAAACCTGTTAATAGTAAAAGATATATTCGTTCTTTAGATTTGGCTGAAGCTATTAGCGAATGGCTTGATGAAATTTATATAGGTAAATATCCTGTTAGTCCTCAATTAGATATCGAAAAAATTGATGAGGATAAGTTCTGTTTAACAATTTCTGTAAAAGCAAATGATGCTAAATTGAATGAAAAAGAACCACCAAAACAATTGCTTGATATTTATGAAGATGGTACTTATTGGGGTTATCAAAGTGCTTATCTTGTAAGTATTGTGGAAAAGCAATTAAACTATGCTCTTCGTTATTATAAAGAGTTAGAAGATTTGTTTGAAGATGAAGATAACTTGAGATTATTCTTATCTTTGAATGATGTTTATAAGTTAATGATTCATACGGCTTATTATTTGAATAAAGCTGGCATTAATATTAACTTTCCACCAAACTTTGGTAATATTGTTGTTCCTCGTGCCTCAATTAATGCAAAAATTAAGACATCAAGAGAACAAGAAGTTGCTGATATTCTTAACGGAAAAGGTGGAAGCATTAGTTTATCAAGTATTTTCGATTTTTCTTTCCAAGTTGCTATTGGTGATGAAAAAATTTCTGTTGAAGAGTTTGAAAAACTTATTAAAGATGCAAATGGAATTATTGAGTTTAAAAATAAATATATTTTAATCGATCAAGCTGAAGCTCAATCAATCGTAGATAAATTGAAAAATCCAAAGATTGATAAAATTACAAGAATGGAAATGTTACATGCTGCATTCTCTGGTCATTTAAGTGATTATGAATTTGATTATGATGAAGCATTCGCAAATATTGTAAAAGATATGGGTAAATCAGTTGAAGTAACAGCTCCTGAAGGTTTAAAAGGCGAATTAAGACCATATCAATTAAGTGGTTTGAAATGGCTTTATACAAATACTACAAAGGGTTTTGGCTCTTGTATTGCAGATGATATGGGACTTGGTAAAACTATTCAAGTTATTAGCTTAATGTTGAAATTGAAAGAAGAAGGAAAATTAAAAGCACCTGCTTTGGTTGTTTGTCCTACAACATTAATGGGGAACTGGATAAAAGAATTGAATATGTTTGCACCATCTTTAACTGCAAAAGCATATCACGGTCCAGAAAGAGAATTGGATTTAAAAGTTGATGTTATTATTACAACATTTGCTATTTTACGTATTGATATTGAAGAAATTAAGAAAAATACATTTGGTATGGTTGTAATTGATGAAGCTCAAAATATTAAGAATCCTGATACTTCTCAAACAGCTGCCGTTAAATCTTTAAAATCTGATATTAAGATTGCTATGACTGGTACTCCTGTAGAAAATAAATTAACTGAATTATGGAGTATTTTTGATTATATCAATAAAGGTTATCTTGGTTCTATTAGAGATTTCCAAAAATGTTATGCAATTCCTATTGAAAGATTTAAACAATATGAACAAGCTGATAAGTTGAAATTATCAATTTCTCCATTTGTTTTAAGACGTTTAAAAACAGATAAAACAATTATTGATGACTTACCAGAAAAAATGGTGCTTGATGAGTATTGTTATTTAACAAAATCGCAAGCTGCTTTATATGAAAAAACTTTAAATACTTTGATGACTGAAGTTTCTGGTCAAAAAGGTATTAATAGACGTGGTGTAATCTTTAAATTGATTACTGCATTGAAACAAATTTGTAACCACCCATTCCAATATTTGAAATATGGTGAAATGACAAAAGATGTTTCAGGTAAAACAGAGAAATTTATTTCATTGTTATCTCAAATTTTAGCGAATAATGAAAAGGTTATTGCGTTCACTCAATATAAAGAAATGGGTAATATTCTTTCTACAATTATTCAAAACGAATTGAATGTTTCACCATTATTCTTCCACGGCTCTTTAAATACAAATCAAAGACAAAATATGCTTCAAGAATTTGAAACAAATTCAGATCAAAAGATAATGTTACTTTCATTAAAAGCAGGTGGAACAGGTTTGAACTTAACTTCTGCAACAAATGTTATTCACTATGATTTATGGTGGAACCCTGCCGTAGAAGAACAAGCGACAGATAGAAGCTATCGTATTGGACAAGATAAAAATGTAATGGTTCATAGACTTGTAACACTTGGAACTTTTGAGGAAAAGATTGATGAGATGATTAAGCAAAAGAAAGAGCTTGTAAATCTTGCAGTATTTGAAGGTGAAAAGGTTATAACAGAGCTTACAGATGAAGAAATTTATAACATTTTCAGTCTTGGTAATACATAATAAATAAAATAGATTAAGAAATAAAAAACATAGCGGTCATGCTATGTTTTTTGTTTTTGTTTAAGGTATAATTTAAGTCATAGGGAGACAGTTATTTAAAACATTTGTATATAGAAATAGGAGGTAATATGCAAGTTACACATGAAATCGAAAATCAATGTTGTGTAAGAAGAGGTGTAAAAGGCAATCCTGCTCCAATCCCTCAAGAAGGTGAATGGACAAAATGCAAAGAAATTAAAGATATTTCAGGTTTAACTCACGGTTGTGGTTGTTGTGCTCCACAACAAGGTTCTTGTAAATTATCATTAAACGTAAAAGAAGGCGTTATCCAAGAAGCTTTAGTTGAAACTATTGGTTGTTCTGGTATGACTCACTCAGCTGCTATGGCTGGTGAAATTCTTCCAGGTAAAACACTTCTTGAAGCATTAAATACAGACTTAGTTTGTGATGCTATTAACGTAGCTATGAGAGAGTTATTCTTACAAATCGTTTATGGTAGAACTCAAACAGCTTTCTCAGAAGGCGGTCTTCCAATCGGTGCAGGTCTTGAAGATTTAGGTAAAGGCTTATGCTCAATGGTTGGTACAATCCACTCTACAAAACAAAAAGGTGTAAGATATTTATCATTAACAGAAGGTTATATTTTAGAACTTGGTTTAGATAAAAATGATGAAGTAATTGGTTATAAGTTTGTTAACTTGGGTAAAGTAATGGATGCTATTAAAGCTGGTAAAGATCCAAAAGAAGCATTCGAAAAAAATATCGGCACATATGGCAGATTTGCAGATGCTGTTAAAACTATCGACCCTCGTCAACAATAGTTTGTTGAATAACATTAAATTGAAGTATAACTAATTAAAGAAAAAGGAAAATAATTATGGCAAAATTTGAAGGACAAGATAGACGTCAAAAATCTATAGATAAAGTTCTAAAAGAATATGGATTTAAATCTTTAGATGAAGCTAATGAATTATGTCTATCAAAAGGTATAAATGTAGATGAAATCGTTAAAGGTATTCAACCAATTGCGTTTGATAACGCTTCTTGGGCATATACTTTAGGTTGTGCAATTGCAATTAAAAAAGGCATTAAAAATGCTGCTGATGCTGCTGAAGCTATCGGTGAAGGTTTACAAGCATTCGCTGTTCCTGGTTCAGTTGGTGATACAAGAAAAGTAGGCTTAGGTCATGGTAACTTAGGTGCTATGTTATTAAGAGAAGAAACAAAATGTTTCTGCTTCTTAGCTGGTCACGAATCATTTGCAGCTGCTGAAGGTGCTATTGGTATCGCTAGAAATGCTAACAAAGTTAGAAAAGAACCTTTAAGAGTTATCTTAAATGGTTTAGGTAAAGACGCTGCTCACATCATTTCTAGAATCAACGGTTTCACATCTGTTGAAACAGAATATGACTACAAAACTGGTGAATTAAGAGTTGTTAAAGAAACTCCATTCTCAGATGGCGAAAGAGCAAAAGTAAAATGCTATGGTGCTGATGATGTATCTGAAGGTGTTGCTATTATGATTAAAGAAGGCGTTGATGTTTCTATTACAGGTAACTCAACTAACCCAACTCGTTTCCAACACCCAGTAGCTGGTACTTACAAAAAATGGTGTTTTGAAAACAAGTCGGAGGCCAAGCGGTCTTAGGAAGACAATGACTAG
>JAZSQW010000062.1:0-5112 GCA_045538205.1 Candidatus Avigastranaerophilus sp.
AGGCTGTCAACTACTATATATTATTAAGAGCATACTCAAAAGTCAAGCAAAATTTTTTCTAAAAAATTTTTATATACTTTTATTTATTTTTATTCTAATATAATTACATCTCACACAGTTAAAAAGGATAATAATTATGCAAGCAAGACGTGCTGCCAGAGAATTAGCTTTAATATTATTTTCTCAAATGAATTCAATCGAAAATCTTAACAAATGGGATTTTCAAGATATAGTTCTAAAATCAGTTAGAACACTTACTAACAATTCAACAGATGATTTAAAAACTTCTGTAAATTCAATTCTAAAAATGAAAGAATTTATTGAAGAATATCAATCTAATCATCCAACAAACTTACAACGACCAATAGAAGTTTCAGACGTTCCTGTTGAACTTCCAATGACATCAGATATGCAAGAAAAATTAGACCAACTTTTAGAAATTGCAGAAAAAACAATGTTGGCTATTGAAATTGCTGAAATGGTTGCTTTAGAAGAAAATGCTGACGTTAAAGAATTTGTTATCAGAGTTGCTAACGAATACAAAGAACACAGAGCAGAAATTGACGAACAAATTAAAAAATTTGCTATTGGTTGGGATTTCAACCGTTTAGTTAAAATGGATAAAGACATTTTAAGAATAGCTATTTGCGAATTAGTTTATATCAAAGATGCACCTGTTAAAGTTGTTATTGATGAAGCTTTAGAAGTTGCTAAAAAATACTCAACTGATGACTCAGCTGCTTTCATCAACGGCATTTTAGGTAAAGTTGTTATCGAAAATAATTTAAAATAGGAAAAAATGTTTAATTTCTTCAAAAAAAATAACGATAATCAAGAAAATATTGAAAATAAAGAACAAAGTTCAAAATCTTTTTGGACTTTTTCTTTTGACAACTTAAAAAAAACAATATCAAATACAACTCAAAATCTTGTAAATGACGTTGTTTCAACTATCGCAAACGAAGAAGAATTTGATGATTTTATCCTTGACGACATGGAAGATTTACTTATAAAAGCCGATTTAGGCGTAAACCTTGCAGGCTCAATTACAGATAAACTTAGAAAACAAACAAAAATAAAACCATCACAAGTAAAATCATTTCTAAAAGAAGAATTTACAACAATACTAAATTCAGCTGGTAAAACAGATTTAAACTTTGATGATAACAACCTAAATATCTACTTTGTTACAGGAGTTAATGGCGCAGGTAAAACAACTCTAATAGCAAAATTAGCAAATAATTTCCGTCTATCAGGCAAAAAAGTTTTATTAGCTGCAGGCGATACTTTTAGAGCAGCGGCCGAAGAACAACTTGATATTTGGGCACAAAGAGCTCAAGTAGATATTGTTCGCAAAGACGGAATTGATGCTGCAGCAGTCGTTTTTGATGCAATAAAAAAAGCACAAGCCGAAAATTACAACGTTCTTATAATCGATACAGCAGGCAGACTTCACAACAAGCGCAATTTAATGGAAGAATTAAATAAAGTAAAATCAGTTATTGATAAATTAGCACCAAATTCTTTGAAAGAAAGCATTTTAGTTTTAGATGCGAACACAGGTCAAAACGGTTTATCTCAAGCAAAGTTATTTTCTGAAGCCGTAAACCTTACATCTGTTGCTCTAACGAAATTAGATGGAAGTGCAAAAGGTGGCATAATTATTTCAATAGCTAAAGAATTTAATTTGCCTGTAAAACTAATCGGAGTTGGTGAAAAAATAGAAGACTTAAAACTTTTCAACCCACACGATTTTATTGAAGCTTTATTTGAAAAAAATTAAACAGAATACTGTTGTTAAAATACCAATAATAATTAATGAAATTGTAGCCATAACAACTTGTTTAGGTTTATTCTTTTCAATGCATGAAGCTGTACCTAAAACGTGACTGGCTGCACCAATAGAAAGTCCTTTTGCAACATCACTTTTAATGTGGAACCAACTTAAAATTTTATGACCAAAAACAGCACCAAACAAACCAGTAATTGCAACAATGCAAGCTGTAATTTCAGGAATACCACCAATCATTTTTGATATTTCTAATGCAATAGGTGCAGTAACTGATTTAGGTATTAAAGAATTTATTATTTGAAAATCAAAATGTGAAAGTTTTGCAAAAATATAAGTTGAAAAAATTGCCACTATAGTAGCAACAACAAAACCAAAATAAATAGCTCTTTTATTATGCAATAAGACTTCCCTATTACAATATAAAGGATACCCTAACGCAATCGTAGCAGGACCTAAAAGCAAAGTTAAATAACAAGCTGATGAATTATAACTTTCATAAGAAATATTAGTTGTTTTCAAAAAAATTATCAAAAGAATACTTGTTATAAACATTGCAGGTAATTTCTTCAAATACTTAATTTTATTGTATTTTCTAATAACTAAAAATAAAAGAATAGTAAAAAATAATCCCCATATATTAATCATTTTTCATATCCTTTATTTTTTTCAACCTAACAAATTTAATTACATTTTCAACAAATAAAGCCGTTACAACCAAAGTAATTGCTGTTGTTATAAAAATATTAATAGTTAATAATAATAAATTTTTACCAATTAAATCAAAATGAGAAATGATACCAACTAAAAAAGGTACAAATAAAACAGGAAGATATTTTAAAAGGAATTCACAAATATCTTCTATCCATTCTTTTTTAATGATATTAATTTGCAATAAAAGAGCAAAAACTATCAAACCCAATATAGGAGCAGGCAACATTAAGTGAGTGATTTTCACAACAAAAATACATATTAACTGAATAATACATAAAATACCAAAACCTAATATGAACTTAAAAAAACGGCTACTCATATAAAATATGGTAACACGAAAATTTATGAAAAAATCATGTCATACTGAGCAAAGCGAAGTATCTCATTATTTTACAAAATACATTGAGATTCTTCGGCAACACCTCAGAATGACAATGAAAATTATTTCACATTAAATGTAGCATTAACAGTAGCAACAACTTTCTTTTCTATAGAAGAAGTATCATTAATGCCGTAATCTGAAACATCAGTTGAGTTTATAGGAACAATTTGGAACACACCCATTTTTGCACTATTCATAGAACCAATTTTTCCATTTGTACCACGCACCATACTTTCAGCACGTTGTTTAGCATTTTTTGTTGCCTCGCCAACCATTTTAATTTTAATATCATCTAAATTAGAAACAAAATATCTAACATTTTCTGCATTTAAATTAATATTTTGTTTAATTAATTCTTCTGCATTTTTAGAAACTTGTGTAATTTTATTAACATCATTAGAATTAACTGTTACACTTTGGTAAACAGTATATCCAACAACATCATTAGACATACTTCCATTTGGATATCTACCATAATTTTCATAACTATTTATTGCACCAAAAACAATATCTTTTTCATCAAAACCTTTAGCCAATAAAAATTTATTAATTAATTTTGCATCAGTACTTAATTTTGCATAACCTTCTTTTAATGTTGAATTTTTTGTTCTTAAAGTAACAGTCCAAGAAGCAGAATCAGAAGTAACTTGTTGACTTGCACTACCTGTAACACGGATTGTTTGAGTTTGTATTTTTTGGAAATCAACAACAGCTTTTGACAAAATATATGTTGAAAAAACACAACCCAAAGAAATAATAATACCTAAAACAACCACTTGATAATCTTTAATATTCATAAAAAAACTCCTATTTTTGTTTAGTATAAAACGTTAAACACAAAAAGTAAAATATTAGAAATTTACATTTCTTATAACTAAAGGCAATAATAAAAGTTCAGATGTTTTATAAAAACAGAAATTTACTAAGTAAGGAGAAATAAATGTTTAATGTAAGTTTTGGTAGAGCAAAAGTAAATGCAAGTGCAAATAAATTTATTAGGAATGCAACAGCACCAGAAATTGCTGAAGCAATAAACATAGGAACAAGACAAGCAAGCAAAGAACTTGGCATTAAACTAAAACACACAACTGGAAGTACAAGTTTATCAGGTACAGTATTAAGAGAATGTAATCCTGATAGCTTTGATAAATCCACAAAAACATTATCTGAAAAAGGTAAAAAAGGCTTTAACAAAATTTACGGCAAACAATTTGGTGTTACAGTTGATTCTAAATTAAAAGACTTAACAAAATGTGCAAAAAATGTAGCCTTAAATACAGCAGACGAAGACGGAAATCTAACATATAGTTTCAAATATTTAGCATAAAAAAAAGAGGTCTTTCGACCTCTTTTTTTATAGTTAAATAAAGATTATTCTTCAGAAGTTTCTTCTTCAGCAGCTTCGCCTTCGAAAGCTTCCATATCTTCTTCATCAACTGCATATTCTTGCTCTTCAGCAATTTCTTCAGCGATAGCATCAACTTCGTCTTCATCATACTCTTCAACTTCTTCTTTATGTTGAGGTTGTGGAGCATATTCCATTTTTTCAGCTTGAGATTCACTCTTAATATCTATCTTCCAGCCAGTTAATTTGTGAGCAAGTCTTACGTTTTGACCATCACGTCCAATAGCCAAGCTTAATTGATCATCAGGAACAATAACAAATGCTTCTTTAGAGAATTCATCATCAGCTAATATATCAACTGAAACGATTCTTGCTGGAGATAAAGCATTAACAATGTATTCAACAGGATTTTCACTATATCTAACGATATCAATTTTTTCATTTTTCAATTCGCCGATGATAGTTTGAATTCTGCTACCTCTTGGTCCAATACAAGCACCAACTGAATCAACATCAGGATCATTACTTGTTACAGCAATTTTTGTTCTATAACCAGCTTCACGAGAAATAGATTTAATTTCAACAATTCCGTCTTCAATTTCAGGAACTTCAAGTTCAAATAATTCTCTAACAATTTCAGCATGAGCGTGAGAAACAATAACTTGAGGAAGTCTAGATGTTTCTTTAACGTTAAGAACAAATACTCTGATTCTGTTGCCAGTCTTATAGTATTCACCGGGGATTTGTTCTTTTTGAGGCATTATTGCATCTGTCTTACCAATGTTAACAATAACGTTTCTATTTTCAACACGTTGAATAATACCAGTAGTCAAAGTGCCTTTCTTTTCCATAAATTCATCAAGAACTAATTTTCTTTCAGCC
>JAZSQW010000165.1:0-9365 GCA_045538205.1 Candidatus Avigastranaerophilus sp.
AATTGATAAAAAATGGGTGGTTTTAGAAGGTTTAACTGCTGATGATAATTATGTTGCAAAAGGTATTCAATCAATTAGAATGCCGGGACAATTAATTAACCCTCAACCACTTGAAGAAACAATAGAAGAAACAAAATAATTAGGAAAGAATAATGGAAGATAATAAAAAGAAAAGCAATTTATATTTGTTTATAACCAAGCCAAGATTTGCTATGGTTATATCAATTTTCATAACATTGATAGGTTTAGTAACTTTATCAGGCTTGCAATTGGAAAAATATCCAAATATTACACCTCCACAGGTAGTAGTATCAGCGTCATATCCTGGCGCAAGTGCTGCCGTTATTGAATCTTCAGTGGCTTCAATACTTGAAACACAAGTAAACGGGGTTGAAAATATGTTGTATATGACTTCAACAAGTTATGATGAAGCATATCAATTAAATGTATTTTTCAAAGTTGGTACAAATAAAGATATTAACTTGGTTAATACACAAAATCGTTTAAAGCAAGCCGAACCATTATTGCCTGAAGATGTTAAAAGGCTTGGTGTTACTGCTGTAAACAGAGTAGCAGGTGCCGGTGCTTGTATTTTAAGTTTAAGTTCTACAGATGGTTCGTGGAGTCAATTAGACTTAACAAACTACGGTACTATTTATATTAAAGACGAAATTAAACGTTTAAAAGGTGTTGGTGATGTTAACGTTTTCGGTGCCGGTGATTACAGTATGAGAATATGGATTAATCCTCAAAAAATGAAACAATTAAATGTTTCAATGTCCGAGGTTAAAGCAGCTATTTCTACACAAAACGTACAAGTTGCAGCAGGTGCTTTAGGCGCATTGCCAAGTAATTCAAATCAAACTTTAAGAATGACATTAATGACAAAAGGTAGATTACTTGAGCCAAGTGAATTTGAACAAATTATTGTTAAATCAAATACAGATGGTTCTAATGTAAGAATAAAGGATATAGCAGAAGTAGAATTAGGTGCATATTCATACGATAAAATCGGTATGATTGACGGTAAACCTGTTGCCGTAATTCAAGTTGTACCTTTACCTGGTGCTAATACTGTTGAAATTGTTGACTTGGTTAACAAAAAAATGGAAGAGTTGAACAAAACATTACCTCAAGGTTTAAAAATTGGTATGATGCACGATGATTCTAAATTCATTCGTGAATCAATGAAAGAAGTATTCCACACAATTATTCTTACAGCTTTAATTGTAATAGTTGTAATTTTCGTATTCTTAGGGGATTGGCGATCAACCTTAATTCCATTTATTACAATCCCCGTTTCTTTAATAGGTACTTTTGCGGCATTACCTATATTTGGAATGTCGATTAACTTGCTGACGCTGTTTGCGATGGTATTAGCAGTAACGGTAGTAGTTGACGATGCTATCGTTGTTATAGAAAACGTAAAAAGACACTTAGAAGATGGAAAAACTCCAATAGAAGCTACACAGTTAACAATGCAAGAAGTAGGTTTTGCACTGGTGGCAATGGCTATGGTACTTATGGCTGTATTTGTTCCTGTAGCATTTATTGGTGGTTTATCAGGTTTGATGTATAGACAATTCGCAGTTTGTATTGCAGTATCAATTGCATTATCTGCAGTTTGTGCCTTAACTTTATCACCTGCTATGTGTTCTATTTTATTAAAAGAACATGATCCTGATAAAAAACCAAGTAACTTCTTTACTGCATTTATTAAAAATGTATTTACTCGTTTTGATGCATTTTTTGATAAAGTAACAGAAGGTTATTTAAATATTGTAAGAAAATTTGTATTCAATAAAAAATTAACAGTTATTGTTTATACTGCAATGTTATTATTAATGGGATTTTTATTTAAAGTTATTCCAACAGGGTTTATTCCTGATGAAGACCAAGCGGTATTGATGTCACAAGTTGTATTGCCTCCTGGTTCTGCTTTAAATAAGACTCAAGAAGTATTAGATAAATTAACTTCTTATTACAAAACCGTTGAAGGTGTAGATTCTCATAAAATGATTGTATTTGCAGGTATGGGACCTACAAACCAAGCTTTCTGTATTGTTCCTTTGTTAGAATGGCACGAAAGAACAATTAATCCTGTTCAATGGGTTGTATGAAAAATACAGGGCAAACCAACTGATTTATCTCACACAGCAATTTTGCGTGAATTAAGAAAGCACGCAGCTAAAGTTAATGAAGCTTCTATTGCTGTGTTTTCTCCACCTGCTATTTCAGGTATGAGTATGTTAGGTGGTTTTGAGTTCCAAATGTTGTCAAAGGGTGAACACTCTATTCAAGATATGGAAAAATATGCTAATACTTTAATGTATAAGGCAAATCAAGATTCTCGTTTAAATAATGTTTATACAACATATCAAGCTAACGTACCTCAATATAGATTAAATATTAATTATGAAAAAGTTTTAGCACAAAATGTTGATATTCAAGAGTTATATGCAACATTATCAGCTACTTTAGGTACAAGCTATATTAATGACTTTAATAAATTAGGTCGTGTATTCAGAGTTCAAATTCAAGCACAATCTGATTTTAGAAATAAAGCGACTGATATTAATAAAATTTATGTAAAGAGCAGAACAGGTTTAATGGTACCAATTATGACAATGATTGATATTCAACAGACAGTTGGTGCTGCATCTATTACAAGATTTAACCAATATCGTTCGGTACAATTTTCTGGTCAACCTGCAGCAGGCAAGAGTTCAGGTGAAGCAATGGTGGCTATGGAAGATGTTGCTTTGAAGAATCTTCCAAAAGATATGGGCTTTGACTGGTCTGGTACTTCATTACAAGAAAGAGAATCTGCTGGTCAAACAGGTATTGTTGTTGCCTTAGCATTAACTTTCGTATACTTGTTCTTAGTTGCATTATATGAAAGTTGGTCAATACCAGTTGCCGTATTATTAATTGCTCCTGTTGCTGCTTTAGGTGCGTTGATATTCCAAATGATGATGGGATTATCTTTCGACCTTTATGCTCAAGTTGGTATGATTACACTTATCGGGGTTGCTGCTAAACAATCTATCTTGATTGTAGAATTTGCAAAAGAATTACACGAAAATGATGGTTTGAGTATAGAAGATGCTGCTATTGAAGCTGCAAGAATAAGATTCAGAGCTATTATGATGACAGCCTTAGCATTCGTATTCGGTGTATTCCCAATGGTAATTGCAACCGGTGCTGGTGCTCAATCAAGAATTGCCGTTGGTTCAACAGTATTTGGTGGTATGATTGCTGCTGGTACAATTGGTACAATCTTAACACCTGTTTTCTATGTATTAGTTCAATCTTTAGTTGAAAAAGCTTCTAAAAATAAAGAAGAAAAACAACAAGAAAACAATTAAAAAATAAATATAATTAAGAATAAAAGAGTAGAGTAGGAAAATGAACAAAAAATTATTTATATTAATGTTTTTAATTATGGCAAGTCCAGTGTTTGCAGAGGAAATGCCAAAAGTTGATTATGTTGAAGAAAATGCACCTACACTTGAAGAAGTTCAAGTTGATACAGGTGTTGAAAACAAAACAACATTTACTCAAAAAGTTAAAAACTTATTTAAAAAAGAACAAAAAGTTGATATCGAAAAAGCAGAAGATATTGCAGCTGTTGAGCTTCCAAAAGAAGTTCTAAAAGAACAAAAGAAGCAAGAAAAATTAGCACAAAAGGAAGCTAAAAAGGTTCAAAAAGAAGCAGAAAAAGCTCAAAAGTTAGCTGAAAAAGAAGCTAAAAAAGCTGAAAAACAAGCTAAAAATATTGTTCAAGAAGAAACTGTTATTGAAGAAAATGTAGAAGAACAACCAACAGATGTTCAACAAACAACAGTTGAAATAAATAAAATTATTCAAGTTGATGATTGTGTGAAGTTAGCTTTAGAACATCACCCATTAATCAAATCTGCAATGAGTAATACCGAAATCTATAAAAGCAGAATAGCTCAAGCTTGGGCAAATTATTTCCCAACCTTATCAGCAGGTATAAGCTACGCAAAAACCGACTTGCAAATGACATATCAAGCACCTGGCGCTATGCAAAGATATGATATGTATTATGTTCCGAACGTTTCAGGAAATATGCTTTTATTTGACTTTGGTAAAACAAAAGCTCAAGCAGATTTAGCTAAAAGAACTTATGAATCTTCAACTTTTTATTTGCAAAATAGTATAAATAACGTTATTTTTGGCGTTAAACAAGCTTATTACAATTTATTATTTGCTCAACAACAAGTTGAAGTTTATACAAATACAGTTGCAGATTATAAATTGCACTTAGAACAAGCAACAGCTTATTATAACATTGGTACAAAACCAAAAATTGATGTGTTGACTGCAGAACATAATTTAGGTAGAGCTGAATTAAACTTAATTAAAGCAAAAAATACATTAAATATTGCTTATGTACAATTAAGTAATGCAATGGGTTTACCTGATTATACAGATTATGATGTAATTGATAATTTAACAACAAAAGCATATTCAATTACTGCAGAAGAAGCTATTAATACAGCTTTTGAAACAAGCCCTGAATTATTAGCAATGAAAAAGAAAGCTGATGCATCTGGATTATTAGTTCGTGCTTCAAGAAGAGCATTTACTCCTAATATATCTGGATTTGCTGGATATACTCGTGGTGGTAAAAAAGTCGATTTAGATACAGGTTATCAAATTGGCGCACAATTAACTTATTCAAACGTAAACTTATTACTATTAAAGAAACAAGTTGATGAAGCAAAAGCAACACATAAAAAAGATGTAGCTGATTATGAAAACTCAAAACAAAACTTGCATTTTTCAGTTAAAGAAGCTTATTTGAATTTAGTTACAGCACAAGAAAGTATTGTTGTTGCAAAATTAGCTATGGATCAAGCACAAGAACAATATGATCAAGCTTCTGGAAGATATAAAGTTGGTTTGGGTAACGCTATTGAATTAAAAGATGCAGAAACAACTTATAGAAATGCTCAACTTGATTATTATAATAATTTGTTGAACTATCATGTTTCAGCTGCTAATTTAGAACGTTTAATGGGTTCACCGTTAAGCTCTTCAGATGCAGATTTGTTATAAGAAAAAGGTGGTTTTTAAACCACCTTTTTTATTAAAGAATATTTTTTCCATCTTTTGAATACATATTTTGTCTTTTTTCTTTAATATCAATAAAGTCTTGAGCATCTTGAGTTGACATTAAATTATCTATAGATTTTGTTAATTCTGAAATAGCACTACATATATTTTCTCTATTATATTCACGCATATCTTTTGCCATTTCTAAGTTAGACATACACAATCTTGTCATATCTCTAAAACCACTTGATGCTAAATGCATAGCTAAATCATTTTTTTGTGCAGTTTTAAATAATGCTTGAGATAACAATAATGGCATATGACTAATTAAAGCAACTGCTTCATCGTGTTCTTTTGCGTCAGCAATAATAACTTCTGCGCCTGTTTCTTCAAGAATATCTTCAACTATCATAATATCTATTTCAGTAGCTTTTTTACTTGGTGTTAAAAACCATTTAGCCCCACCAAATAATTCAGCAAAAGAATAATCATAGCCATTTTTTTCTGTTCCTGCCATTGGGTGTGAACCAATAAAAATATAATTATATTCTTTTTCCATTACAAATTGTTTTACACTTGCGCAGTCTAAAACAACACAATCACTTCTAACAACATCATTTAATTGATCTAAAATTTCTAAGGTTTTATTTATAGGAGATGCTACAAAAACAACATCACAATCTTTTAAAGTATTAATATCTTCAGATACATTATTAGATAATTCTCGAGCTTTTAGTATAGTTTCTAAATTTCTTGTAACAGCATAAACTTCGTGTTTGGTTTCTACTAAACATCTAAATAATGAACCACCTATTAAACCTAAACTTACAATACCTATTTTCATAAAAGCTCCTTTTGAGCTAATAATATCATATCAGTACTTTTTTTATAGCCTTTATTTGTATGAATTTAAATAGAAACATTAACAAATGTTCATAAATTTGCCCGTAATTTTTAAATGTGCAATAATACACTTAAATTAATAGTCTAACCATTCCTTTCTTGACTTATGCGGCTTTTATGTCGCATTTTATTTTGCTTAAATTCTGTGTTATTATTCTTTTATGAAAAAAACTTTTAACAAAATTTTAATTATAAGAGTTGGCGCAATTGGTGATGTTGTTCATACAACAAATCTTATTCATTCAATAAAAAAAGCTTATCCTGATGTGCAAATTCATTATGCAACTTCAAGTTTGATTAAACCTTTAATTGAAAATGATAAAGATATTCAAAAAGTTTGGGTAATGAATGCAAAATTTAGCTTGTTTTCTTCTGCTGCAAGAGAATTAGCTAATCAAATTAAACAAGAAAATTATGATTTGGTAATTAATTTACAACCATCATTGAAGATGAAAGGTGTTTTATTTTTATCAGGTGTAAAAAATGTTTTAACTTATAAAAAGAGTTTTAAAGTTCACGCTGTTAAAAATTTCTGGCAAACTGGTTTGAAGGCATTTCCTAATATGCAAGAAGAAAAAGATATGCATTTATATTTGCCAACTGAAACAATTGAAAATGCTAAGAATTTACTTAAAAATTATCCAAAACCATATATTATTTTAAATGCAGGTGGTGTTTTTGCTAAACGTCAAGGCAGAACATATCCTGTTGAAAAATGGGTTGAATTAGGCAATAAACTTCAAGAAAAATATAATGGCACAGTAATTTTAAACGGTGCAAAAGAAGATAAAGAGGTATTATCTTCACTAAACGAAATCAAAAATAGCGTTAACTTTATTGGAGAATTATCTTTGCTTGATTCTGTTGGAGTTATTTCACAAGGTGATTTAATGATATCAGGTGATTCAGGACCTTTACATATAGCTACTGCTTTAGGTGTTAAATCTGTTGGTTTATTTGGCTCTATGCCTGCTAATAGAACAGGTTGTTATTCTAATGGAATAAATGTAGTTTCAAAAAAATCTTGTGTGCCTTGTAATAGAAGAAAATGCAAATACTTACAAAAAGGCAAAATTTATACTCCTTGTATGGAAGAAATTACAGTTGATGAGATAATTAACAATATTTCTTTGTAAATATTTGAACATTTTTAAAATATAAAATAGAATAAAAGAATGAATTATATTTGGTATTTTTTAATTGTAGTTTCAATCATATATGGTGCAATAAACGGCACTTTAGCTGATGTGGCAAAAGCTATTTTTACCGGTACAGAATTATCTGTAAAAATTGTTTTGACTTTGCTTGGTATTATGACCTTTTGGCTTGGAATTATGAAAATAGCTGAAAAATCTGGCATTGTGGAATTTTTATCTAAACTTTTAAAACCAATTGCAAGATTAATTTTTCCTGAAATACCAAAGGATAGTAAAATTATTGGTGATGTAGCTATGAATTTTTCTGCTAATGCGTTAGGTTTAGCAAATGCAGCAACTCCTATGGGAATAAAAGCTATTGAAGGTATGCAGGAAATTAACAAGGATAAAGAAAGCGCTTCTGATCCTATGTGTACTTTATTGGCTATGAACACAGCAGGTTTTCAATTAATTCCTGCAACAGTTATTGCTATATTAGCAGCTAATGGTTATCCTAATCCAACAGAAATTATTGTTCCAACCTTGATAGTTACAAGCACGGCTTTTGTTTCTGCAATAGTTATTGCAAAGATATTCAAACGAGTATTTCCACCTCAAGTAGTTAGCGAGGTGAATAATGATTAAAGAAATAATTAA
Source organism: Candidatus Avigastranaerophilus sp. (assembly GCA_045538205.1). GTDB lineage: Bacteria > Cyanobacteriota > Vampirovibrionia > Gastranaerophilales > Gastranaerophilaceae > Avigastranaerophilus. Next base: position 7,782 of record JAZSQW010000165.1, read on the forward strand.
TGTAATTTCTTTGTGGGCTTTGCCAGCTATAATTTTAATTATTTTAACAGTTGCAATTATTCGCAAAGTGCCTATTTATGAGGCTTTTGTTGAAGGTGCAAAAGATGGAGTAAAAGTTAGTTTTAATATAGTTCCATATTTAGTTGCAATTATTGTTGCAATATCAATGTTGAGAGCTTCAGGTGCTATTGAAGCTTTTGCAGGGCTTTTAGGTGGGTTCTTAGATAAAATACATTTACCATCAGATGTTTTGCCATTAACAATAGTTCGCTCATTATCTGGTAGTGCAGCAGTTGGAGTATTTTCTGATATTGTTGCAAATAATGATATAAATTCATACGCAACAAAACTTTCGGCTATTATGTTAGGCAGTTCAGAAACAACTTTTTATGTTTTAACTGTTTACTTTGGTGCTATTGGAATAAAAAAATATAGATATGCCCTATTAACAGGTTTAAGTGCTGATTTTATCGGTATTGTAATGGCTATTATCGTGGCAAGATTTTTCTTTGGATAAAGATTTTATTTAAAATATTAATTTTTATCAAAATAAGTAGCAAAAATCCCTATTACATGTTTTATTTTTTATACGATAATAGTATGATTTATTTGAAGGGTGGAATTCATGTTAAACAATAAAGTCAAATCTATTATTCTTGCTGCAGGAAAAGGAACAAGAATGAAGTCTGACTTACCGAAGGTTCTTCATACAATTTTCGACAAGCCTTTATTGGCTTACGTTATTGATGCTGTAAATAATACAGGTTATGTTGATGAGAATTTTGTTATTGTTGGCCACCAAGCAGAAGTTGTAGAAAATTTTGTTTCTAAAAACTATGCTAATTCAAAATGCATTTTGCAAGCACCTCAATTAGGAACAGGTGATGCAGTTAATAAAGCAACTCCATTTTTAAAAGATTTTGATGGACTTGTTATTGTTGTTTGTGGTGATACTCCTTTAATTGAAGCTGAAACAATTAAAGAATTTATTGAAAACCACGAGCAAAATAAAGCTGATTTAACAGTAATGTCTGCTATTTTTGAAAATCCTACAAATTATGGCAGAATTATTCGTGATGAAAATAATAATTTTACTGCAATTGTTGAAGAAAAAGATGCAACAGTTGAACAAAAAGCAGTAAAAGAAGTTAACGCAGGTATTTATTGTATTAATTGGAAAACAATTTCACCTGCATTTGGTAGTTTAAAAAACAATAATGCTCAAGGCGAATATTATTTAACAGATATCGTAAAATGGGCTGTTGAAAAGAATTTAAATGTTCAATCCTTCATTTTAAAAAATAACGAAGAAATTTTCGGTATTAATTCAAAAGTTCAATTATCAGAAGCAACAAAAATGTTGAACGCAAAACATATAAACAAATTAATGGTTGATGGTGTTCAAATTGTATCTCCTGAAACAACATTTATTTCACCAGAAACAACTATTGGGGCTGATACAATAGTACTTCCAAATGTTTATATAACAGGTAAAAATACAATAGGAAAAAATTGTAAAATAGGACCTTTTGCTCACATTAGAGATGGCGCTACAATTGGCGATAATGTTAGAATAGGTAATTT
>JAZSQW010000099.1:0-10710 GCA_045538205.1 Candidatus Avigastranaerophilus sp.
AGGTTATGGTTTTTTTCAAGAGAAGCATTTCCTAAACAAAATTTTAAAGTTAATGATGATAAAACATTGTTCCAACAAACATTTTTAAGAATGGTAAATCTTGTTGATGATAAAAATATTATTACAACAACGAATGTAAAACACGCTTCTGCTATAAGAGAACAGTTAAATAAAATACAAGAAAAATTTGGTAGAAAATTAAACTATAAAATGTTAACTGAGCCAGATTTTAAAAATACTGCAGCAGCTTTAACTCTTGCTACAAAATATATTAATGAACAAAGACCATATACAGATGAGTCTCCGATTATTCTTGCAGTGCCTTCTGATCACATTATTCCTGATAAAGAATTATTAGTTGATTTATTGTCTAAAGGTATAAAATTGGCGCAAGAAGGTTATATTGTTTCTTTTTCAACATTAACTGATAAAATTGATGAAAAGTTTGGATATTTAAAAATAAGAAAGAATCCGAAAGTTTCTGCTATTGAAGAAAGTGCTTATAAAGTTACTAATTTTGTTGAAAAACCATCTGATAAGAAAGATAAAGAAGCTTTAAAAGGCAAATTATATAAAAATATGGGCATTTATATGTTCAGTGCAAAAACATTCCTTGATGAAATGAAAAAGAATTCGCCTGAAATATTCAAATTGATTAGTAAAGAAGAAATTAAAGATACAATTCCTTCTGTTGCTCATTTATCTTATGAAAAATTAAAAGATATTTCAGTTGATTATGCCTTGATGGAAAAAACAAATAAATTAGTAACTATTCCATTTGATTCAGAATGGCTTGATATTGGCTCTTGGGAAGCTATGTATGAAATATCTAACAAAGATGAAAATGGTAATTGTATATCTGGTAAAGTTTTAGATTTTGGTAGTGAAAATTCTTTGATTTCTGCTAATTCTAAAATGGTTACAACTATTGGTTTGAAAGATAAAGTTGTGGTTGAAACAGAAGATGCTATCTTGATTTGTGATAGAAACAAAACAGATGAAATAAAAAGCATTTATAAAAATTTGAATGGTAAAAATTCAACAGCAAAAGAAATTCATAAAACCGTTTATAGACCTTGGGGATATTATACAGTTTTAGAAGAAGGTGTTGGCTTTTTAACAAAATGTATTGTTGTTAATCCGCAATCTAAATTAAGTATTCAATTACATCACCATAGAAGTGAACATTGGATTGTTTTAGAAGGTACTGCAACTGTTGTTAAAGGTGAAGAAACTCTTATTTTAGAGGCAGGTAATAGTGTAGATATTGCTATTGAAGAAATCCATTCACTTCAAAATTTAAGTGATAGTCAAATTAAAATTTTAGAAGTTCAACAAGGTGATATCCTTGATGAAAATGATATCGAAAGAATTGAAGATATTTACGGTAGAGCATAATGAGTAAAAAAATAGCAATATTAGGTTCAACTGGTTCAATAGGTACTCAAGCATTAGAAGTTCTTGATAAAATTGATGACGAATTTGAAGTTGTTGCTATTTCTGCAGGTAGAAATATAAATCTTGTTGTTGAACAAATAAAAAAATATCAGCCAAAATTTGTTTGCGTTCAAGATGAAATAGATGCGATTAATTTGCAACAAGAATTCCCACATATTGAAGTTCTGTGTGGCGAAGATGGTTTATTACAAATAGCAGATATTGAAGAAATTGAATTACTATTAGTTGCAGTGTCTGGTAAAATTGGTTTAAAGCCAACTATAAAAGCAATTCAAAATAAGAAAGATATTGCTTTAGCTAACAAAGAAACACTTGTTATGGCTGGTGATATTGTAATGAATTTAGCTAAAGAAAATAATGTTAAAATTTTGCCTGTAGATAGCGAACATAGTGCTATATTTCAATGTATGCAAAATAGATGTGATGTTAAAAAGTTAATTATAACTTCATCAGGTGGTCCGTTTAGAAATTCAACAATAGAAGAAATGCAAACTGCAGATATGCATGAAGCATTAAATCACCCACGATGGAAAATGGGAAAGAAAATCACTGTTGATTCTGCTACTTTGATGAATAAAGGTTTGGAAGTTATTGAAGCACATCATTTATTTGATTTTGATTATGAAGATATAAAAGTTGTTGTTCACCCTCAAAGTTATATACATAGTGCTATTGAGTATGTTGATGGAAGTATTATTGCTCAAATTGGTAATCCAAGTATGCATATTCCTATTCAATATGCACTTACATATCCAAAACGTGTTGAAGGTATTGAAACAGAAAGTTTTGACTTTATAAAAGCAGGAAAATTTGAATTTTTTGAGCCTGATGATGAAAAATTCCCATCATTATCTTTAGCAATTAAAGCAGGCATGTTAGGGGGAACATATCCTGTTTGTATGAATGCTGCAAATGAAGAAGCAGTTTGGGCGTTCTTGAATAAAGAAATTAATTTCTTAGATATTTATAAAGTTACAGAGCAAATTTTTGACTCATATGTAGGATTACAAAACCCTACAATTGATGACATAATAAATGAAGATGAAAAAGTTAGAGTGCAAACTCGTGAATTAATAAAAAGTATGAGGGCTGAATGAAAGTACTAATTTTAAATGGACCAAATTTGAATTTGTTAGGTACAAGAGAACCTGAAAAATATGGTAATCAAACATTATCTGATGTTGAAAATTTTGTTAAAGAAGAAGCTTCAAAATTGAACGTTGAAGTTGATTTTTACCAAAGTAATATAGAAGGCGAATTAGTTGATAAAATTCAAGAAGCTAAGGGGAATTATGATGGCATAGTTATGAACCCAGCCGCGTACACTCATACAAGTGTGGCTATTCGTGATGCATTGTTAGCAGTGCAAATTCCTACTATTGAAGTTCATATTTCTAATATTCATACAAGAGAAGAATTTAGAAAAACGTCTTTAACGGCTCCTGCTTGTGTTGGACAACTTACAGGCTTTGGAATAAATAGTTATAAATTAGGCTTAATTGCATTAGTTGATTATTTAAATAAATAATAAATTTTTTAAAAAAGAGGGTAGTTATAAACTACCCTCTTAAGCATTCTTCTATATCTTTTTTTGTTTCTTCGTATAACTTAAGTAACTTCCCTTTTGGTGCAATTTCTCTATCGTGATGAGAACCAATACTGTCTGCACTACCATCTGATTTGATAAGTACTGTGTCATTTGTTCTTGATAAATTGTAGATTGCAATATTGCCGTTGCTTAATATTGCAATGTGATGTTTTTCTTTATAAAATGGTTCTCCAATACTATAAAAAGGATTGCGCCATACTTTACTTAAAATTTTTCTTATTTCTTTTTCTGAGTATGGTCCAGGGTTCGGTTCTCTTCTTTTTATCATCTGGTCAGAAGGTGATTTATCCTTTCTTTTTGGATAGATTAGTGGCATTGGTGCCATTGGGATGTTAATATTTTTAATATTAAAAAAATTTGAAGATATTTCCATAGCAAAAATCCTTTACTTTTACATTCCTTACATTTATATAAAGTAATTTTTATATCGGATAATTGCTTATGTTTGAAAATTTATTAATTAAATTGTTTTTTTAATCTTCAACTTCTATTTTTAAACCTGTTTTGGTTTTTGTGTAATAAACCATTTTTACGTTTATTTGTTCTGATAATCTATTCATTAGTTTATAAGTATCTGGTTTTAAGGAATATGCAACATCACCAACGTATCCATCTATCCCTTGTGATTCTTCTTCAGGTGTTGCTAAACGATATGGTTTATTCGTCAATTTACTCATTTTTGATAATATTGCTTTTTGTACGTATAAACCATTAAATGTTTTTGTAATTACTAAATCGGTAACCCACATTTTAACCATATCTTTATCTATTAATTTAATAGCTTCTTGTAAGTTTTTAACTTGTGTATAAATTTTTTCGGTTGCATCATCAATAGCATTTGGATATTTTTGTAAATACCATTTTTGCCATTCTTGAATATTTACAATTTCTGTTGAATTTTGAAATTCTGGGAACAAATCAGATAATTGCCCAACTACTTTTGGACGTGTACCTTGTGCATTTTGATTTGCCCAGTTTATTAATTGAGATGTGTATTTGGGAAAACAAACATTTCCACTTTCGTTTAATTCAATAATTTCTTCGTTTTTAATTGCAAAATTCATATTTTTCTCCTCGATTTTAGTATGGAACATGTTTTTTGTTTTTTCAAGTTTTGTTATTTTTTTGACAGAAATAAAAACAAGATATACAGTAAAATAAAAGGAGATTGATATGAAAAAGTCATTATTAATATTAGCAATTTTTTCTTTATTTATTGGTATTAATGCTTTTGCCGAAACGGCTCCAACGCCTAAAGCTGTTGTAAAAACAGATGTTTCTGCTGAGAAAAATACTTTTAAAGAAAATGTTCAAGAAACAACTGATAAAGCTGTAAAAGCTACAAAGGATTTTTCTAAAAAAACGGTAGAGTCAACTAAAAAAGCTTATGAAAAGACAAAAGAATTTACATCAGAAGCAATTGATAATACAAAATATACTTTTGAAAATTTAAATCCTAATAAAGAAGTTACTCTTGAAGATTTAAAACAAGATGCAAAAATTAATACATTAAAAGATGAAAGAAAAGAATTAAAAGCTGCTTTTAATTCAAGAATTAAAGATACTAAAGCTAAAATTAAAATAACAGAACAATCTGTTCAGTTATCTGATGTTCAAAGAAGAGAAAAAGTTTATAGCTTACAAAAAGACTTGGCAGATTTGGAAAAACAAAAGAAAGATATCTTGGCAAAATATGATGCGAAGATAAAAGAAGCTCAATCTGTTTTAAAAGCTAAAGCAAAAGCAAAAAGAGATGCTGAAGCTAAAATAAGAAAAGAAGCTAAGGCAAAAGCGAAAGCAGAAAAAGCTAAAAATAAGAAATAATAAAAAGAAGTTAGGTATTACCTAACTTCTTTTTTTATATATTTAATGGACAACGTATTTTTGTGCCTTTGTAAATAGGTTCGTTTTCTTTTAGTGGGCTAATAATTTCTATAAATTGCTCATGTCCACCTATAATAGATCTTTTTACATCGTTAAGTCCTTGTCCTGTTCCTTGTATAGAACCTACATTGTTACCTCTAACTCCTGCATTAAAAATATTTTCTTGATTTTCTTTTGGAATTCCAATTCCTTCATCTTCTATTTCAATAAATAGCATTTGGGTTAAAGCATTAAATTTAGGATGTTTTCCTTTTTTTAATACTTCTTCTTCAATAAAATTTATTTTGATTGTAGAGTTATCAGGAGAATATTTGATTGCATTTTGAACTAAGTTGGACAGAATTATGTAATTTTCAAAAACATATGCATTTTCTCTTTTTATTTTATCAATGTTGTTAACTTCTATGTTTATGTTTCTATCTTTTAATACTGATTCTTCATTTTTAATAATTTGTGAAAAGACACTTTTTAGGTTAAGTTTTTTTGTATTTCCATCTTCATTCGCTCTTAAGGATTGGTCAAAATTTATTATGTTTTTTGTTTCATTTACAATATCTTCTATAATTTTTCTTTTTTCTTCTTCATCTGATGATTTTTCTTTTGTAATTTCATATTTTATAAAACCACCATAACCAAAATGGTTTCCCCAATAGTGTCTAATTACTCTATATTCATCCTCTTTTTTACTTATGGTTTTTTCTATATTTTGTCTGTAAGAACGAATTGCTTCATCTCTTTCTTCTTGAGTTGTTGATTCATCATATTTTTTTAATAGTATTTCTCCTTCATCTAAAATATATTGAGCATCTTCTTTATCTAAAGGTGTGGCAGGCGTCTCTTTCCATTTTTTTGAGAATTCGTCCGCCCCTATTAATTCAGCACGAAAAGAAACATTATTTTTTAAAAAATTTGTTTGAATTTTATTTGTGCGAAATGAATTGATTGCAGAAATTTTCATTTTTATTCCCTTCTCTTTTTGTTTTAAGTTTAAACAAAAAAATATTTGCTAATTTTTTGTTTGTTTTTTCATGCTAAAATTAAATTGATGAAGAAAATACTATCCGCATTATTAATATATTTGTTATTTTTCAATGTTTCAGCATTTGCTTCTCAAGAAGTTAATTCTCAACACTCTGAACAAATAGTTGCTGATGAAATTTTAGTCGAAAAATCAAGAATTAAAAAAGAAATAAAAGAAGCTATTATAAAAGTTTATGGCAAAGAAAATGCTGATAGTATTTATGAAAATGTTTTATCTTATGCAAAAAAAGCAATAGATAATAGACCTAAAAATCTTATAGAACAAGATAAAACACGTCCTTTTGATTGGTATAAAAATGAAATTGTTTATATGTTTTATGTTGATCAATTTGGAGTTGTAAAAAGTAATGAATCTAATACGTTCTCTGATACTGCAGAAATGTTTGATTATCTTGAAGATTTAGGCGTTACGCTTCTTTATTTAATGCCGTTTGCAGATAGTCCTATGCAAGATGCTGGTTTTGATGTTAAAAATCCTCAAAGTGTTAGAAAAGATTTAGGTGGAATGCCTGAATTTAAAGACTTTATTAAAGAGGCTAAAGCTCGTGGCTTTAAAATTAAAGCAGATTTAGTTTTAAACCATTTGTCAGATAAACATGAATGGTTTAAACGTCTTGAAAAAGGCGATGAAACAGCTTTAAATTACTTTATTTATCGTGAAACAATGCCTGAATATAAAAAATATGTTGATGAAAAATTAGGCACAGTTGTTGAATATAAAGAAGATAATGGAAAAATATCAAAACGCCGATTAATATTTCCTGAAAATACTGAAAATAATTATAGAAAAATTACTGTAAACGATAAAGATTATTATTTATACCATACTTTTTATCCGTTCCAATTAGATATCAATTGGGAAAATCCTGATGTGCTTTATTATATGCTTGAAACAGTTTCTTATTGGGCTAATTTAGGTATTGATTTGTTTAGAATGGACGCAATACCATATTTATCAAAAGAAGCTGGTACTAATGCAGAAAATCAGCCAAAAACTCACGCAATTGTTAATTTATTGAGTAATTATATTCAATTAACTGCACCATCTTCTGTAATTCAGGTAGAGGCTTGTCAGCACCCTAAAGATATTTTGCAATATTTTGGTGATGATAGAGAAGTCGAAGTTTCTATAGATGGAGTTAAAAAAGAGTTTAAACGCACATCAGAAGCTCAGGTTGCTTATCATTTTCCATTTATGAATGCTATATGGGCAACATTGATTTCAGAAGATAAAAAGTATTTTACTGATGTTTATAATAAAACTCCAAGAATACCAAAAAGTGCTACGTGGAGTGTGTTTTTAAGAGTTCACGATGAACTTACTTTAGAAATGGTTAGCCCAGAGATAAGACAACTTATTTTTGATGACCTTGTATCAAAAGGTGCAAGCTTTAGAAATGGTTTTGGAGTTAGTGGAAGGTTGGCTAATTTCTTAGATAAAAACCCTAATAGAATTGAAACGGCATTTTCTATTCTATTCTCAATTCCAGGTATTCCAATCGTTTATTATGGTGATGAAATTGGTGCAGTTAATAACTTTTTAAATGCAGCTAATGCAGCTAATAAACGTGCCAAAAATAAAAATAAGTTTATGAAATTATTATCTAATTTTGATTCTCGTGATATTAATCGTGGTCATATTCCAAAGAAATTATTTTATGGCTCATCTAAAGGTTATTATGAATTTAATTCTAAAATATATAATAAAGTAAAAAACTTAATTGCTTTAAGAAAAAGTTTACCTGTAATGGTAGATGGTGATTTTGAAATCTTAAATACTAAATCAAAAAGTAATTTCGCTTATATAAGAAAGAATAAAGATCAACAAATTTTGGTTGTAAATAATTTGTCTGATGAAAAATTATATGCAGATATTACACTTCCAAAAGGTTTGATTTTTAAGAAAAAAGGTAAAATTAAATCACTTAAAAACTTAATTAATGGTGATAATATAAAAGTTAATTTATCTATAAAAAATAATACGATGCATTTAAGAGTTGCACCGTATCAAGTTCTTTGGATTGAGTTGTAGAAGTTTTATTCTTCTGCTGCTTCTACAACTTCTTCTTTTATTGTTTGTTCAACTAAAAGTTTATTAATTCTTCTTTTCTTTATTTCAATAACTCTTATTTTTAGGTTATCAATTTCAATTTCATCATTAACGTTGCCTAAGCTACATAAATGTTTTTGAACAAGACCACCAATTGTTTCAACTTCATCTTCTTCTGTAGTTAAATTGAAAAATTCAAAGAAGTCTTCAACACGGTATAAACCGTTGATGATGTATTTGTTTTCGCCAACTTTTTTGATGTCTTTTTCTTCTTCATCAAATTCATCTTGTACAGAACCAAATACTTCTTCAAGAACATCTTCTAAAGAAATAATACCAGCCATTCCGCCAAATTCATCAATAACAATAGCTATTTCAGTTCTATTGTTTTTAAATTCTTCAAGCAAGCTATCTGTTGTCATTGTTTCTGGAACAAATAAAGGCTTTCTTAAAACGTCTTTAATTTCAGCATTTTGATTTTTTAATTGGCAAGCATACATATCTTTAACGTGTAAAATACCTTGAACATTGTCTAAGTCTTCCAAGAAAACAGGGTATCTTGTGTATTGATTTTCTAATACAAGTTCTGCAAATTCTTCTTTTGTTGCATCTATAGGAATAGCAACAACATTACATCTTGGCACCATTATTTGTTTTGCTGTTAGGTCTGTAAATTTAAGTGTATTCTTTAAAATAAAACTTTCTGTTTCATTTAAAACACCACCTTTATAACTTTCATCAATAATCATATCGATTTCTTCTTCTGAGTGAACGCTATGATGATTTTGTGCTGGTTCTATATTTATTAATTTTAAAAGCCAATTTCCTAAGCCATTTAACAAAAAGATAAATGGCGTGAATAATTTAGCTGTAAATACTAATGGTCTTGTAACTGTTAATGTTGTTTTTTCTGGATATTGCAAAGCGATTGATTTTGGCATTAATTCGCCAATTACAACGTGCATAAAAGTTATAAGAACAAATGCTATGGCTGTTGCTAAAGAGTGTGTTGCAACTGTGCCTGATATGCCTGGCAAAAAGTCAAATAAAGGAAGAATTAATTTTGCTAAAGTAGCTTCACCAACCCAACCTAAACCGATACTGGCAATTGTAATACCTAATTGTGTAGCAGCTATATATTTATCTAATTTTTCTAATGCTTTTACTGTTAAAGCTGCTGTTTTATTACCTTCGTTTGCTAATTGTGTCATTTTTGTTTGACGAACACTAACTAAACCAAATTCCGACGCGACGAAAAATCCGTTCGCAAATAATAGTAAAAATATTACTATTAAATTTATTGCTATCATTTATCCTCCGATTGTTATTCAAATTATTAATATTATACAACATAATTATATATTTAGTTAAATGGTAAGTTTTATTAAAAAAAATAAATATCTTTTTAATATAAATTGATTTTTGTTTGATTAAATAAGATAATTTTTATGTAAGTGGAGGATAGTGTTATTAACATTAAATCGTTTTTAGTATCAATGATAGTTTTGGCAGGGGTTGGTTCATCAGCGTGGGCAATGTCTGTTGATGCTAATCAGTTTTATATGAAGGCTTGTAGCCAAGCTGCAGATGGCAAGTATACAGAGGCCATTGCTAATTTAAACAGTGCAATTCAAATATCTCCTGATGATGCGCTTTTACATACTAAGTTAGCTGGTGTGTATTCAGAGTTGGGTGAATGGGAAAATGCAATTGAAAGTTATAAAAAAGCTTTAAAAATACGTCCTGATGATGCCTTTATTTATATCAGTTTGGGTAATATTTTTGAACAAATTCAAGATTATAAAAGCGCTAATAATGCTTATAATCACGCAATGAAAATATTTCCTGAATATAAGTATAATTATTTGAATTTGGCAAGTGTAAAAACTCATTTAAAAGAAGATGAAGAAGCTATTAAATACTATCAAATGTTTTTAAATTACTATCCTGATGCGGTTGATGCTCGTGAAAATATGGCTTCTATCTATTTAAGAATGAATAAACCAGAAGATGCTGTTAAAATTTATAATGATATTTATCTAAAAGATCCAAGTAATTTTCAAGATTATTCAAATTATGGTTTAGCTTTGTATAGAATTTCTGATTTTGATAATGCACAAGATATTCTAATGAAGGCTCTAAAAAAAGACGAAAATGATTTTGTAGCTCGTGCTAACTTGGCATATGTGTATCTTGCTCAAGGTAAAGACAATGAAGCAATGACAGAATTTGATAAAGCTTTAATTGCTCAGCCAGAAATGAATTCTATTCGTTTTGATTATGCTAATTTATTGGCAAATAAAGAAAAATATGATGAAGCTTTAGTTCAATATGAAGAATATCTAAAAGAAGTTAAAGATAATGAAATTGCTTATTTAAACGCAGGTATTTTATATGCTAAAAAAGCTGATTATGATAATGCTGTTAAAGTTTTAGAAGCAGGTAAAATAGTTGCACCTAAGAATATAGAAATTCTTAGTGAATTGGCTAAATCTTATCATTTAGCTAAAAATTATGATAAGGCAATAGAAGTGTATGATAATTTATTGGTGCTTCAACCTGAAAATGTTGATTTTGCTTTGAATAAAGGTATTGCTTATCACGCACAGAAAAAATATGATGAAGCAATTACTATTTATAAAAATCTTATTGAAAAAAATAAAGAAAA
>JAZSQW010000134.1:0-19100 GCA_045538205.1 Candidatus Avigastranaerophilus sp.
CGCAATGACAATTAAAAAGACAGGTTGTATAACCTGTCTTTTAATATTTTTATCACCTATTTTACTATTTTGCTTCCATTTGAGATAAGCGTTTTTCGATTTCTTCGTTCTTTTGCTTTAACAAATCATTTTGAGCTTTAATATCTGCATTTTGTTTTTCAAGTTCAGATAATGGAGCATCAATATAATCAACAGTTAAAGTATTAAGCTCATCTTTCTTTTTAGTTAACTCTTTAACTGAATTAACCATAGCATAGAACATATCTTCAAGACGGATTCTATAATAGCCATCAGAACCTTTTTTAACAGCATTTGGGAATACTTTCTTAAGGTCTTGAGCCATTACCCCAACGTGTGGTGTTTGTGATTTATCTGCTTTATATGTGTAGTTATACACTTGTAATTTGTTGATTTCGTCTAAACCAGCTGTGTTATCACCTGCTATGTTCTTTAAACGTGCGTCAGATGATGTTGGACACGTACGAGTATCATTTTGTGCTTGGAATGTTTCAATTTTTTCTGTTACACAGCCAAAATACCCATCAAACAAGGCACCTTCTACCAAGCATTCTCTTAAAGCTCTGCCTGTATTTTCAACTCGTTGCTCTGTATTATAAGTCATACGACAGAAATTAGCCAAGAAACCCATTCCGTGTTCCTCATATAAACAAGGATCACACTCAACAACTTGTTCCCAGTCAGATGGTTCACCTGAAGAGCTACAAGGAGCAACATTTGAAAGATCTTCTGAAGCCGTTCTATTAAATAAATTTCTAATAGCATTTTCTTCTTGAAGAAGCATAATATCGATCCAATTTGATTTTTCTTTAAACTCATCAAGGAAATTAACAGCAGTTTTAACTGTTCTTATTTTTAAACTACCAGTAAACGCTGAATTACTATCTATTAAGCTTGCTGGTCTTCCAGCATCATCCATGCTACTTAAAACAATCGGAGAGTTTTCAGCATAAACACCAGATAATCTTGAATGTTGCAAACCATCTGTAGTTTCTCTTTTGCCAACATCAATAAGATGATTTGAATATTGCTCATGGTTATGGTCTATTGGTTTTTTTGTTTGTTCTAAATCGAAAGCTGAATCTATTTTTTCTTCTTTCTCTGCTTTTTCAGCTTCATCTTCATCTTTAAGATCTTCTATCCCAACTGCTCCATAGGTAAAAGAACCTATAAACAAATCATAAACAGGGTTGTTAGGAAGCTCTGTATTATTAATATTCCCTTGTTGAAATCTTGGATATGTTGATGTTCTTGAATAATTATTACCTAACCAATCTTCTCTAAGATCATTAGTATAATAAGAAGCTGTTGTTACATTAAATCTTGCTAAACATACAGGTGCACCATTACAAGGTGGTCCTGTAAGGCTATCTGCAACTATTGGGGTATTATCATTAAGAACAGCAAAAATCGGATTCCCTTTTTTAGTACTTATACTAAAATTATCAGCATTAATAATTAAACCTTTAGCATGACAAATACCATCTACAGCACCGTTACAAGGAGTACTAACAGTATTTAATTGCGTTTTAGTAAAACCTTGCATAACAGGTGGACGTGGATTACTATCTGTCCAAACATTTAATCTACCAATTGCGAAATTATCATTATCAGTAATAGCAGGATATCTATCCAAATCAAAACCATATGGGTTCAAAAGAACATCAGTTACATAATTACTATCAAGGTTACGAATAACAGGATCATAAGCATTCAATAAAGTAATTAAAATATTATCACTACCTGTCAATAAATTACCCGCACCAGGCCCAACTAAAATGTTATTAGAACCAGTTATATGTCTACCTGCATCAGAACCTATCGCTATATTGTTATTAGAACCATTTTCAACATTAATTAAAGTATTATAACCAAGTGCGATATTACCAGTTACAGAGCCAACAGCATTACCTCTTAATGCGTTATAACCAAAAGCAGTATTATAAGATCCTTGTCTATTAGTTAATAAAGCATATTGACCTATTGCTGTGTTATATGCACCTTGTGGAAAAGCCTCAGAATAATCTGGTTGTAAACTTTGCAATGTACCAATACCTAATGCTAAGTTATATTTATCAGAAGCTAATCTACCAGCGTATTCTGTTGGTGAATTATACAACCCAATATGAGAAGATTTAAAACGATCAGCAGGGTCTTCAATTTCTTTAAATATAATCAATTTATCATCTTTAGGAGAAATTCTTAAACCATCATTAAATCTACTATCTTCAAAATATCTATCATTAGAAAGCAAAGGCAATCTTGAAGCGCCAATCAAAATATTGGGGCCAGTAAATGCAAGTGTATTAGCATCTTCTTCTGTTGCACCACCAACTGTTTGAGTACCTGCACGCCATATATTATCACTACCAGCATTGCGTTTAGTAATTGTTGGTATGGCAGCTGCTAATGCTATGCTTATTACTAACATAGCTATCATTACTTCTGCTAAAGAAAAACCTTTGATTTTTGTATTCTTCATTTTTATCTTTCCAATTTTTACTTATCTGTTTTTTGTTTACCGTCGTCATTCTGAGTGTAACGAAGAATCTCATTGACCTTTATGTTCTACCTTGCGATACTTCGGACTTTGTCCTCAGTATGACGTGTGTTATATTTACTGGATTGCTTCACTACGTTCGCAATGACGTCGCGTGGCAATCCATTTAATTTATATTTTCTTTTTTTGTAATTTTGCAATACGTTTTGCAAATTCTTTATTTTGCCTTTCTAATAATTTATTTTCTTGTTCAATTAACTTGTTTTGTTTTTGAGTATACTCAATTTGTTCTTTTGATAAAGCTATTTTTTCAGATACATTATCATTTTTATCAGATAGCTCTTGTATTGAATTAACCAAGCCAAAGAACATTTCTTCTTGTGTAATACTCAAATAGCCATCAGAGCCCTCTATTACAGAATTAGGGAATACTTTTTGTAATTCTTGAGCAATTACACCAACATGTGGAGTTTTTGTTTTATCTGCCTTATAAGTGTAATCTTTAACTTTTAATGCATTAATTTCGTTTAAACCTGCTGTTGAATCACCATAAATATTTTTTAAACGAGCATCAGAATCAAGCCCAACAAGTGACCTTAAATATTCTCCAAAACCTGAAGAAGACAAACCTGGGAAAAATTGTTCAAATATTCTGGCTCTTTTATTTAAGAAATTAATAAATGAACCTTTTGAATCTTTAAATTTATCTAAATATAACAACGCTGCTCTTAAATAAGGGATTTCTTTAAGATTACGATGATGCGCACCAACAGACATTGATTTAATATAAACATCATAAGCAGGAATACTATTTGTAGTTGGTCTTAAAAGGCCACAATCAGCAAAAGGTACACTAAATTGACCAATACAAACTTCAGCACCTTCACATCTTGGCGGGCCAAAAAGCAACTGTGGATCTCTTGTTGGAGATGCAATATTATTTCTATAATCCTGAGAATTAAGGTAAGATTGTCCATTACCCAATTCACTAATAACTTTTTTTGAACCATCAGCATTATGTAAATTTGTACCATCAACTTTAAATAATACTTTTCGACCATTAGCTGATCTAACAACAAAGTCACCATTTACTACAACTTTACGATAAGTTAGTCTATCATTATTTCTATCTTCTTTTGTTTGTAGTAGTTCTACTCTTTCCTCAGCATTTGCAGAAGCAGGATTAACATTACCAATAGCTATAATATTTTCAAATTTATAGTCATTTGGTATAGGTGTAGGTATTGGCTCACCCCAATCAAGAGGCAAACCTTTACCAGCATTATTACCTATAAAAATATTACCTTCGCCCCAAGTACGATTTGAATCATCACCAAAATAATTACCTATAATTAAATTATTATCACCAGTAATTTGTTCAACAGTATCACCATAATGATTACCAATAACAACGTTATTGCTACTATTACTATTAGATAGTGCTCTATAACCAACTGCTGTGTTGTTAGAACCACTTTCATTATTAGCTAAAGCACCATAACCTAAGGCAACATTGTTACTTCCTGTATTATTATAAGCCAATGCATAATGACCTATTGCTGTATTATCACTTCCATGTCCAGAATTTAAGCTTTGTAAAGAAGCTATACCAAGAGCTAAATTATCTTTATCAGAAGTTAACCTACCAGCATATTCAGTAACACCATTAACAATATTATAAAAAGAAAGATGAGAATTTAAAGAAGTACTCATATTTGGCAAGATTTGTGTTTTTAATGGCTTAATTATTGATAATTTACTAATTAATCTATCATTATTAAAAAACAAATCACTTGCCGCTGCTGTTTTTATATCACCATCAGGAAGAGAAGAAAAATAATCATCAACATCATCTACACTTGGCACTGTTCTTGAACCAATAACAAGATTATTACCATCAAAAGAAGTACCATTTTTTACAGTATTCCCTTCGGTCCACTTCCAAGTACTATCACCAACGTGTTGTTTTGTAATAACAGGGGCTGCAACAGCCAACAATATACTTACCACTGTTAGTGATATCAATACTTCTGCTAAAGAAAAACCTTTGATTTTTGTATTCTTCATTTTTATCTTTCCAATTTTTACTTATCTGTTTTTTGTTTTTTGTCGTCATTCTGAGTGTAACGAAGAATCTTATTATGTTTTGTGTTTTACCCTGCGATGTTTCGCTTCTGCTCAACATGACGTTGTATTTTTTCTTGTCATTCTGAGATTTTAATCGAAGAATCTCATTGACCTTTATGTTTTACCTTGCGATACTTCGGACTTTGTCCTCAGTATGACAGATTTGTGTGACGTCACTGCTAACCGTTAGGCGTGGCAGTCCGGTTTACTTTATTTCATTTTTCCAGCTCCTTTAATTGAGCCATCAATTTTTCATTTTCTAATTTTAATTTTTCATTTTTAGTTAATAACTTTTTATTTTTATCAACTGTTGTTTTTATTTGCTTATTAACTTTTGGAATTTCTCCTTTAAGTTCAATACTTTGTTCATCTAATTCTTTAATTGCATTAACCATTGCATAGAATATTTCTTCTTGCTTAATTTTTAAATATCCATTTGGACCTTCAAATACTGAATTAGGGAATACTTGTTGCAATTCTTGAGCAATTACACCAACATGCGGGGTTTGTGCTTTATCTGCTTTATAAGTATAATTTTTAATTTTTAAAGCATTAATTTCTTTTAAGCCTGCTGTTGATTTACCTTCTACATTCTTTAATCGAACGTCAGAAATATTTTCAAGATTTAAAAGATTCTGATAATGATTCCTACAAGCTTTTTTACCAATAGTTTTGCTTTCACATTCACTTAACTTTTGTTGATAATGAGCTATTCTATCGGCCTTAGCATTTGCCAACGCTTCACGCAAACCACCAAATAAATCTTTAATACTATCTAAGAATTTTTTTATCCTACCTGTTAAATAATCTTGGAATGTAACAGGATCGTCTTCACTATATGTTTTACAAGCATCAGCTGCATCAAAGAAATCAAAGAAACAAATAAAATTATTTGTAAATGCTTGCATCATTGTAGATAAAATACCCATACCTTCTTTCCAAGTATCAAGGTAATTTAAAGATGCTTTAACTGTTTGTATATATGCACGCTTACTAGTTAAAGTTGTAGAAGTAAAACCATATATACCAACATTTAAACCTTTTAAATATACATCCCAATCATCATATTTATCATCAATCTCTGGTTCCTTTACAACATATTCCGTATTATTTATAATTTGCTTGAAGAAACTTCTTAATCTATTAAGAAAAGTAGTATCTCCACCAGTTATTTCAACTTCCAAATCTCTTATCTTTACAATTGTGTTATTGCTGAACTTAGCAATACAAACTTCGGCTAAAGCAGATGCATCTAATTTATTTGCAGCAAGTTTTGCCAAGTCATCAGTACCTTCACCTACACAATAGCCCAATGATTCATAATACCAATTTTTATTAGAGTCCTCTTTTATAACTGGTAAAGAAACACTACTATCATCAATCATACGTATTTTTAAAATAGTATGTGTACCATCTGCGGTATTAACAATTAATTCATCTGCATTAATATCAAACGTTGAATTACTTGCCATATCCGCCTCTACAAAAGGTTTTGAAAAATCTTCTTCTTCTCGACCAATAAACAAACGGTCATTTCTTGCATCAGCTACTCCACGATTCAATCCTGCATTTGTACCAATTGCTATGTTATTCTCTTCAAAAAAGTTATTTTGAGGGTCAGTAGAACCTAATGCACTAGCCCCCAATGCAATATTTTGATTACCTGCAAGAGAACCAGATAAAGAATCAAAACCAACAGATGTATTATAATCGAATGATACATTATTTCTTTGCGATTCGGCCCCAATTGCCACATTATGATTTCCGTGATCATCAGCAACATTATTTAAATTGTAACCCATACTCGCTAATGACATATTACCAAGAGCCGTATTATTAATACCATATTTATTATTTAATAAAGCATAATGTCCAACAGCTGTATTAAATAATCCTTCTGTTGCAGTTGGAACCAATGTTTGCAATGAACCAATACCTAAAGCTAAGTTGGTTCTATCTGCAGTTAAACTACCTGCATAATCAGTAACAGTACCGCCTAACAATGATCTGCTCTTATTATAAAAACTTATATGAGGTTTCGCAAAACGAGAATCTTCATCTAAACCTTCAATATTAAAGTTATTCATTAATATCAACTTATCATAAGCTGGTGGCGACACAGGTGGAGAACCTGTAGGCATTACAGCAGATGCCAAAGTAGAATCTATATTAGGCAAATATTCTGCTGGAGTCAAACCATCTTGTATTACATTGGCATCGGTTTCAGAAGCATTAAGCAACACGTGTGTGCCTACAGAATATGCAGAACCCACAGGATAATCTGCCCAATCCCACATTTTATCTGTACCAGTTGATCGTTTTGTCATAGTTGGTATTGCGGCAGCACCTACAATCCCCACAACTAACAATGTAATCAAAACTTCTGCTAACGAGAAACCCTTTAATTTTTTAGCCATTTTTTATTTCCATCTTCTATAATTAATATTCAAATCTACTATATTTATTTCAATTCCCTGTTCTACACATTTTTCACGCAATAATTTCAAAAGATTTTCTTTCTTTAAATATAATTCATTCGCTACAAAAGAGTCTGAACAAACAATCGTTAAATTATTATCGGCAGAAACTTCCAAAACTTTAGTAAATTGTGAAAATTTGTTACCAACAACTTCTACCCAAACATCTGCTATCTTATTTAGCTTTTCAGCCTCGCTTTCTGAAAAATTGAATTTTAATTCACTAATTACATCTTCAATAAGTTCAAAATTTGAATAATTTAGCCTTTTCATACTCAATCCAGTGTCGCACTTTCTTGCCGTGTCGTCCACGCCATTCAAGTGCTCACCTTTTCTACGAGCCACTCAAAAATTTGTTTAAAAATTATAACAAATTTTATCGGACACACTTATTAATTATAACAAATTTTCTAATTAAGGCAAATAGGATTTTGAGTAGCGAAATTCCGGACGGATAAAATCCGGTAAGCGAGTTCATAGTTGCCGACAACATAGTGAAGGCAACGACTGAAACGAGCGAAAAGGAATTTCAAGACGGTTAAAACAAAACGAGCGACATTTTTTGTCAGGCAATGCCTGACCTACAAAACTGGTCATAAATTCCTAATTGGTAAGATGCTGAAACAAGTTCAGCATGACGTATAGATTTTGCACTCTGCACTTTCGTCATTCTGAGTGCAACGAAGAATCTTGTTGCCTTTTGTGTTTTACCCTGCGATGTTTCGCTTCCGCTCAACATGACGTTGTATTTTTTCTTGTCATTCTGAGTGCAACGAAGAATCTCTTTAACTTTCATGTTATAATCTCAAAAAAGGTTTAAATTATGCCAAGATTACCAGAATACTTAAAACGCGGAATTATAGATACAGAAAAAACAAAAACCGTTAGACATATTTTAAAATCTAACTGTTTAAATACTGTTTGCGAAGCAGCAAGATGCCCTAACAAATCTGAATGTTACGCAAAAAACACAGCAACTTTTTTAATTATGGGTAACAACTGCACAAGGAATTGTCGTTTTTGCAATATTTCTTGCGCAAAACCAGAAGCATTAAACCCTGATGAACCTAAAAAAATAGCTGATGCAGTTAGCAAATTAAACCTTAAATACGTAGTAATTACCTCTGTTACTCGTGATGACTTACCTGATGGTGGAGCACAACATTTTGCTAATGTAATAAATGAAATCAGAAAAATAGATAACTCAATTAAAATTGAAGTTCTTACACCTGATTTTAAAGGCGACACAAATGCAATTGATACTGTAATTAAAGCTCAACCTGATGTTTTTAACCACAACATAGAAACAGTGCCAAGCTTATACAAAACTGCCCGTCCACAAGCTATTTACAATCGTTCAATTGAATTTTTAAAATACATAAAAGAAAATTCAAACATACTAACCAAAACAGGTTTAATGGTAGGATTGGGTGAAACAAAAGAAGAATTAATTCAAGCTTTTAAAGATTTAGTTGAAATTAATTGCGATATCGTTACTATCGGTCAATATATTCAACCAACAAAAGAACATTTACCAGTTATTAAATATTATGAGCCACAAGAATATGATGAATTATCTAAAATAGCTAAAGATTTAGGTATAAAACATACATTCTTTTCACCTTTAACAAGAAGCTCATATAAAGCATATGAAGTTTTCAATAAAGACTAATTATTCATAATTTTAAAGTTATAATCTAAGCTAATTGGGTTAAAAATCTCTTTATCAGATTCTATTTCCACACCCCAGCTTTCAATAATATTATGGCCTAAAACCAAATAATCTTTATCAGGAGTTCTTAATTTTTCCTTTTGCATTACTTTTCTATTTGATTTATCAACAATAAAAAATGTAGGATCATACAAAACCCAACCATATTCACTGTAATAAACTTCCACCCAATTATGTTTAGAATTTTTACCATTAATAACAAGATTTCCTGCAACTATTCTTGCAGGTATATTTTTTATTCTGCAAAGCGTAACCATTAATGCAGAAAAGCCTGCGCAAAAACCTTTTTTATTTCTTAAAACTTCTTCTGCGCCCACATTTTTTGTATTCAATGTATATTCAACATTTTCTTGTACAAAATTATATATATTTTTAACTATTTCTTCTTTTGTAAAACCTTGTATGTTATTCGCTACCCTATTTAAATATTCTGAATTTACATCAATATTTTCTTCCGATTTCAAATATTTTTCCAAATTAACTTCAGGCCTTAAATTCAAATTTTCTTTTTTAGCATTATTAATATCATATTTCTTTAATGCCACTTGATTTTCTACATAAAATTTATATTGTTTAGGCTGAACATTTTCTATTTCATATATAAAATATTTATTTTCATCATCAATAAATTCACTTGTAGCCTGCGGAATAGAAGTAACATTAAAGACATATTGCAAATTCTTTTGGTGCTGAGCAATGGGTACTCTTACTCTTAATTTTGTTAATGGCTCAGAAACATTTACAACATATTCTGAAGTTAAAATATATTTCTTATACTGCGAAGCATTATTTAAATACCAAGTATTATCATATGGCGTTTCTTCAACCTTTTTAGTTGGCAAAACTGTTACTTCAATTTCTTCTTGCTTAGGAGTTTCTTTTACAAAATATGAGTTTATTTTATCCTCATAAAGCATATATAAAATGCCCAAAATAGCCACTATAATTAATAAAAATAGCAAATTATTAATATTAAATTGTTGTTTTTTTACTACCCTTTTGTTCCCCATAACACTCCAATTTAATCATAATCCCAACAATTTATATTACCGCAATATTTACAAACTGCATGAGCGTTCATAAACCTTAAATCAGGAATAAACAAATATCCATCAACATTTATTTGAATATCTTTGTTCTTAGTATAACTAACTTCAAATGATTTAGACCCTTTATAATCTGGGCTAAACATCAATTCAAATTTATCAATTGAATTGCATTTCCTACACTTAAACATATCCCGAATTAATTCTTTCCTTTTTTTGTTGCTCTACTAATTATATCTTCGGAACTTTTTGAAATTTCTTTAATTTTGTCTGAATCGTACAATCTATATAGCTCTGTAAAACAACAACATCTGAAAGGTAGTGTAAAACCTATAATTACAAATGCAATAGAAGACTCAACTGCATATTTAGAAATAGTTACAGCATCTATTGATAAACCTAATGGCAAAGAAGATAATGCATTATTCCAATTTTCTATAGGCAATAATGCAAAAAAGTCTTCCCATAAATTAACCAAAGAGAATGAGAAATTTATCTTATCTGCAAACCAAATAAACATATTTGGCAAGAATGAATAAGTAACAAAAGAACATAACAACAACATTATTATTGTTACTATCACATTACCTTTTACTAATTCTATACTTCTTGAAATTGCTTGAGTTGCCCCTATTTCGCCCTCAAAAGCAAAAACTTGAAAACTCAAACATAAAAATATCCATACAATTGGCGCTACAAATATTAATGGTGGAACAATTAATATTAAAGTTACCAACAACATTAATAATATATATTGGAATAATTTTCGTTTGATTACGTTATTATTAGCATTCAAATCAATATTTTTTGCTTTTTTCTTTTTAGAAGCTGTATAAAACAATATATTTAAAGAAGAAAAAGCAATAATATAATCATAAATAGCTTTTACCAACACAATTAACAACGGTAAAATTATAATTGATAATAATATTAATAAATTAGTGTCATTATCAAAAAAAGCACTAATGTTTCTTATTTTTTCTACATTCATAGAAAAATAATAAACAGCCGTAAATATAAGTATTATAGATAACAATTGACCAAAAATAGGAAATGCCAATGCTTTTATGCATTCATCAAAATACATAAAATATGTTTTTATACTTGAAAAAAAGATTTTAAAGCATTCTATAAACTTATTAGATTTTTTTCTTGGCATATATCCTCTGTTTCATTTATTATACTATCATATTATTAGCTTATAGATAAGTGTAACATGCAAAAAGAAGATTTAATAAAATTATTTTTATCATTTAAACAAGAAGATTTTTGGAAGAACGTAGATTTACACATTCACACAAATGAATCTGATGGAAAACTTTCACCTGAAGAAATAATTGAATATGTTGAAAAAAATAATTTAAAATGGTTTTCTATAACAGACCACAATTGCACAAAAGCATATGAAAATGAAAATATTAAAAACCACCCTAAAATTATTAATGGAGTTGAATTTGATTGCTGTTACAAAGGAGTTTTAATTCATATTTTAGGCTATGGAATAGATACAAACAATGAAGAAATTAAATCTTTATTAGCAAAAAATAAAGCAGAAGCAACTCATAATTTATGCAGAATTTTTCATTTAAGAAATGTTCAAGAAGTAATTGAAAAAATTCATAAAGCAGGTGGTTTGGCAATATTAGCTCACCCTTGCTGTTACTATGCTTTTTCTTTAGACAAATTTATTAAAGAACTAAAAGACTTCGGAATAGATGGAATTGAAGCATACTACGAATATGGTCGTTTAAGAAAATATTTTAAATTCCATTTTGAAAAAACAGTACATAAAATTGCAGAAAAATATAATTTAATTAAAACTGGCGGAACAGATAAACACAATTAAACTGTTTTACCTAAATTATAAGCATCTTTTAAATAAGATGTTTTTTCAATTTCACCTTTTTCCCAAACACCTGTTGCGCAAATTTGACCTTGCTCTTTTGCGTTTTCAAGACAATCTAAAAAGCCCCTAAAACATTCAAATGTTCTACTCATTTCTGCTTTATTAACTTCTGCAGCCGTGATTATAAAATAGAATTCTTTATTGATTATTTTTGTATATTTAGCACAACATCTATCAATAAATGTTTTCATTTGTGCATTAATTGTGTAGAAATAAACAGGTGAAGCTAAAACAATTACATCAGCTTCTATCATTTTCTCAACTAAATCTTCCATATCATCTTTTTGTGAACAACCTGAATAATCATTTCTTGAACACAAACCACAACCAACACAATAATTTATTTTTTTATCAGCTAAAAATATTTTTTCTACTTGATGACCTGCATCAACAGCACCTTTTAAAAATTCATTGCATAACAAATCAGAATTTCCGTTTTTTCTTGGACTTGCTGAAATAATTAAAACATTTTTGCTCATATTTTTATCCTTTTAATTCCATATATCTGGGGTTGCCAAAGTCAATGCAGTTATATTTTTATACCCTGCTTTTTTTAATGGTTTTATAACCTCCTCTAAAGTAATACCTGTAGAAGTTATATCATCTATTATCAATATTTTTTGAGATTTTTCAAGGATTTCTTCTTCATTAACAACAAAAGCACCTTTAATATTTTTAATTCTTTCTGCCTTTTTTAAATTAAATTGTTTTTGAGTATCTTTTATTCTTAATATCAAATTTTTATTAATTTTATAATTAGTCAACAAAGAAAATTCTTCAGCAATCAAATCCATATGGTTATATTTGCGCTCTTTTAAACGATTTTTATGAATAGGCACAGGCACAATAATAAAATCCGAACTTTTATGTAATTCTTGCCAATATTCATACATTAATTGAGCTTGCAACTTGGCTAATTTCTTCTTCTTATGATACTTTAAATCACGAATTAATGATTTTATAATTCCATCATATAAGCAACAGGCATATACATTACAACCATTTATAACCTTAAAAACACTCTCTGGCATAAAATGGATTTTTTTATAACATTTAGAACATAAAATTTTGTCTTCTTTCGTTGAACGACAAAAATAACAAGGTTGTATATATATTAAGTTTAGTAGTTTTTCTAAAAGCTTTATCATATAATAGAAATTATATTAGATTGAAAGAGATTTGTGAAATGGAAATTTTAAATACAATAATTAGCGCCGTAACAATGATTTTATTAATTAGTTTTTTAGTACTAATTCACGAATTAGGTCATTTTATGGCTGCAAAAATGGTGGGTATAAAAGTAGATAAATTTGGTTTTGGTTTACCAATTGGCCCTACTTTATTTTCTAAAAAAATTGGCGAAACAGAATTTTTAATCCACGCATTTTTATTAGGCGGATACGTTGCATTCCCTGATGATGATGAAGAAAATGAATTGCCAAAAGATTCACCTTTAAGATTTTCTAATAAAACCGTTGGTCAACGTGCTTTTGTTATATCAGCTGGTGTTATTGCAAACGTAATTGTAGCTTATGTATTAATCTTTTTAACAGGTGCTATTTGGCAACAATTACCTGCAAATAGTTATACTTCTACTTTTGCAAAATTTTCTGATGATGCAGTAGAATCTGTTAAAAATTCAGGTATTCAAGAAAAGGATATTATCTATTCAGTTAACGGTATTGAAGCAATTTATCCTACTGTTTTAACAAAATTTACCATTCTTTCAAGAGAATTCAATGGTACTATTGATGAAGCTATTGCAGATAAAAAACTTGAACAATTAAAAAAATTAAACCCTAAATTTTCAAAAGAAAACAAAATACCTGCGGGAACTACTTTAAAACTTCCTACATTTACTGATGAAGAACCAATTAAAATGACTATGGATAATGTTTTAGGGTTGGAAAAATATAACTCTAACGAAACAAAATTATCAAAAGAACAAATTTCTTTAAGAGACAAAATTAATTATTCTAAATCTTATAAAACAGAGACAGAAACAACATTATATGATGTTGCCTATGCTATATCTGATACTAAAAAACCAATTACAATTGTTGTTTTAAGAGGGGAAGAAAAAATCACATTAAAACCAATTTATCCAGATAAAAATGGTAAAATTGGTATCGCTCAAACTCTACAAGAAAACTATAACAAAATAACAAGCATAAAAGACTTATTTAAACAAACAATTGATTACGCATACTATACAGAAAAAATGATGGTATATTCTCTATCTAAATTATTCACAGGTAAAATTCCTGCAACAGAATTAAATGGAATTATTGCCGTTGCTAAAATAGGTACAGAAATTATTGCATATAAAGGTTTAGCTCAAGGATTATTATTAACTGCTATGATTTCTTTAAACTTAGCATTAATGAATATCCTTCCAATACCAGCTTTAGATGGCGGACACTTATTATTCTTAGTAATAGAAAAAATAACAGGCAAACCACCTAAAAAAGAATTTATTGATTTCTTAAGTATGTTTTTCTTCTATCTATTAATAATATTAATGCTATTTGTAATATACAATGATATCCACGCTTGGATAATAGGAAAGATATAAAAGTAAATAATACATAAATAATATTATTAGTATATATTATTTAGTCATACTGAGCAAAGCGAAGTATCTCATAGATTATTCGTGATAAATAATGAGATTCTTCGGCAGAGCCTCAGAATGACTATTGAATAAAATATAAATATCTGTTTGGGATTTTCTAAATTGCTTCGTCATGTTGTTCCTCACAATGACTTGATATTGTCACTGCGAGAGCTTTAGCTCGTGGCAGTCCAGTAAATTAAAGACCCGTCGGAGACAAAAGCTTGAAATTTGTTTTAAAATTCAGAATTAAAAATAATTTCAAAGCTAATAAGATGCTGAAACAAGTTCAGCATGACAAGATAATTATATTTCTAATGAAAATATAACTATAATATTATTCATGTAAAAATTTTTATTCAGGCAATTTGCAAACATCAATCCAACTAACAAAATTAGAAGAATATTTTTGTAGTTCATCATTAGTTAATTCAATTGCACTATTTGAGCTTCCACAAGCTGGGAAAACGGTATTAAATCTTTTTAAAGATTCATCTAAATATACTTTAACATCAGAATTAATACCAAATGGGCAAACGCCACCAACATTATGTCCAATATATTTTTCAACATCTTCAAAAGAAATCATTTTAGCTTTCACATTAAAGAAAGTTCTATATTTTTTGTTATCAATTTTAGCATCACCAGCAGCAACAACTAAAATTGGTTTTTCTTCAACTAAAAAAGAAAGAGTTTTAGCAATTCTTTGACCTTCACAACCTAATGCAATTGCAGCTAATTCAACAGTTGCACTTGATTGCTCTAACTCGATAATTTTATCTTCAATACCAAATTGCTTAAAATACTCTTTTACTTTTTCAATAGACATAATTACCTACTAATTAAATCTAACTCTTGTTAAATCAGCTTTTCTGATTCTAACACTTTGAGGTGTAATTTCTAACAATTCATCATCTGCAATGTATTCCATACAATCTTCAAGCGACATTTTTCTGTGTGCTTGCAATGTAACCATTACATCGGCAGTTGCACTACGCATATTTGTTAGTTTTTTAGTTTTACAAACATTGATTTCAATATCTTGTGGGCGATTATGTTCGCCAACAACCATACCTCTATAAACTTTAGTTTTAGGTGTTAAGAAGAAAACGCCTCTATCTTCAAATTGCGCTAAAGCATAAGGAATAGCTTCACCTTGTTCATGAGAAACTAAAGAACCGTTTCTTTGTTTAGAAATATCACCTGCGTATGGTTTATATTTATCAAAAGTATGGTTTAAAATACCTTCGCCACGAGTCATTCTAATAAATTCACCTCTGAAACCAATCAAGCCTCTTGCAGGGATAGTGAAGTTTAACATTGTTCTACCTTTAGCATTTTGCATATGCAACATTTCACCTTTACGGTTAGAAAGTTTTTCAATACAAGCACCTGCACAAGCTTCAGGAACATCAACAATTAAATCTTCAAATGGCTCCATTAATACGCCATCAATTTCTTTAGTAATAACTTCAGGTTTAGATACTTGAAACTCAAAACCTTCTCTTCTCATTGTTTCAATTAAAATACTTAAATGTAATTCGCCACGACCTGATACTTTAAAACTTTCTGTTGTATCAGTATCTTCAACACGCAAGCTTACATTTTTTTCTAATTCATCGTAAAGTCTTTTTCTTACTTGTCTTGAAGTAACAAACTTACCTTCTTGACCTGCAAATGGGCTATCGTTAATTGAGAAAATCATTTGAAGTGTTGGTTCATCAACTTTAATAGGTGGAAGAGCTTCAGTGCAATCAGGCATTGTGATTGTGTCACCAATATGAATATCATCAAAACCTGTAATAGCAACAATATCACCAGCTACAGCTTCTTGTGTTTCAACACGTCCCAAATCTTCAAACACGTATAATTTAACAATTTTACCTTTTATAACTCTGCCATCAGCCTTTAACAAATTAACTTGTTGTTGAGATTTAATAGTACCATTTAAAACTCTACCAATAGCAATTCTACCAACGTAATCGTTATAGTCTAAAGTTGTTACTTGAAATTGTAATGTTTTTTCTTTATCACCTGATGGGTGTTTTACATTTTCCAAAATACAATCTAATAATGGTTCAAGTGTATTTGATTCATCTTCAATATTCTTTTTAGCAAAACCTGCCAAGCCATTTGCATATACATAAGGGAAGTCGATTAAGTCTTCATTATCAGTTAATTCAGTAAACAAATCGAATACTTTATCAACAGCACCATCAGGATCAGCACCTTGTTTATCAATTTTATTGATTACAACAATAATTCTAATACCTAATTCTAATGCTTTAGAAAGAACAAATCTTGTTTGAGGCATAGGTCCTTCTTGTGCGTCTACAATTAATAGAGCACCATCAACCATACCTAAAACACGTTCTACTTCACCACCAAAGTCTGCGTGGCCTGGTGTATCTACAATATTGATTTTATAACCTTTATAATCAACTGATACGTTTTTAGAAAGAATTGTAATTCCTCTTTCACGTTCCAAATCATTAGAGTCTAAAACTCTTTCTTGTACTTGTTGATTATCTCTAAAAACGCCACATTGTTTTAAAATACTATCAACTAAAGTTGTCTTACCGTGGTCAACGTGAGCAATAATTGCTACGTTTCTTATTTTCGTGTTATCCATTATTAATGTTTCCTAATTTCGTGTATTTATACAATTATTTTATTATAAACATTAATTTTAAAACACATAAAAAATTTTTTTGTTAATTAATTTTTAAAACTCATTAGCCAAATAATCAAAAACAGGTTTGTTTGTTTCCCAAAGTTGTTCGTTCGATATATTTTCAGGTAATTCTAAAGTAATTGTAGGAATGCATCTTTCTACACCACAATAATTGCCGAAACTTCCTGGAGTTGGATAACCTATATCACCTTGCACTTTATAACCTGTAATTTCAGATATTTTTTCTGCTAATTCCTTAGCAGGTCCATCATAATTAACAATTTCAAACGGTGCGTGAATAGACAATATCGCATCAAAATCATATTCTTCAATAACTTCAACCATTAATTGAGTTTCTAATTCACTATTAGGTTTTTCGCCACCTGAATACTCTTTTCTACTTGTTGTTCGCCAATTTTTAGTAGGGAAACTTCTATTTAAATCTATTCCGTTGGCATTTTGCCTTTGATTTTTTTCCATTCCATCAGGGTTCAAACAAGGTATTATAACCAATTTATTTTTTATTCTACATAAATCAGTTTGAATAAATTTATTTATAAGATAACATCCTTGGGGTTCTTCACCATGAAAAACCCCAACGATTAAAATAATTTTGTCATAATTTTCATTTGTAGTTTCGTACAAAGTAACAGTATGATTTTCTTTTGTTTGAATAGTTTTAACTACTTTAAGCATTATTCACCCATTACTTTAATCAAAACACGTTTTCTTCTATGTCCGTCAAACTCGGCATAATAAACTTGTTGCCAAGGTCCAAAATCCAACTCGCCATTTGTAACAGGTATAATAACCTCATGCCCGATTAAAAGGCTTTTTAAGTGGCTATCACCATTTGTTTCACCTGTATAGTGATGATTATAATTAATATCAAACGGAGCTAATTCTTCAAGCCATTTATCGATATCAGAAATTAAACCTGATTCCGCATCATTAACGTAAATACCTGCAGTAATGTGCATTGCACTAACAAGTATCATACCTTCTTTAATGCCACTTTCTTCAAGCGCTTGTTCAACTTCGTTTGTGATATTAATGTACTCACGATGTTTTGTTGTATTAAACCATAAATATTTTGTGTGGAATTTCATAATTTAATCCTATTCTTTGTTTTTGTTATAAAAATACGAAATTATCATAAAGATTATACCAAGTATAATAAATGTTATTGATTTTTGAATTGTTGCAGCATATTGCATTGTATTAATAACAATCTTAAAAACAGCTAAAAGACTTAAAAATATTCCAGAATTTTTCAATATTACATTCTTCTTTGCAATGCCAATTAAAGATAATATACCTGCATATAAGATCCAAGCAACTGATAATAAATGTGGTTCATTATAATTAATTTTTGCAGATAGATTTAGTGCTTCCATTGTTACGAACAAAAATCCTATTATCGTTGCAATATAATTTAAATCAGGATTTTTATACCATTTTGAATACAAAATAACAGTTGCTATTGCAATTAATGATGCAAATAATCTTATATTAAATATTGGAATATTAGCAAAATATAAAACATTAGCTACTAATAAAATAATCAAAGAAATACCAGCAAATACATTTGATATCAAACTTATCACAGGAAGTTTTTCAACATCAGCAAATCTCTTCATTACCAATGAATATTGGAATCCAATAATTGAATATGTTAACCATTTTATTGCATTAAATGATTTACTTGATTCTCCCAATAAATATGTTAAAAGTGCATTTAATTCAAAAATTAAATACAAAGAAATCAAAGATATTAACAATCCTTTTATAATATTTATAACTTTTTTATTATTTTCAGAATTCTTACTTGAATATAAAGTAACTAAACAATTAATTATTGGCATTGAAAATAATAATAATCTTTCATTTAATATAGGGAAATAATTCTCAACAGTGATTGAGTAACAAATACCCTTAATAAAGAATATATTAGTTACAGAAGCACATAAAAATATTAATGAAAAAGATGATAAATATTTTTTATT